>UQRU01000004.1 GCA_900543475.1 uncultured Eubacteriales bacterium | reverse complement strand
CCCTGGCCGCGCCGTAGGCGCAAGGGAGCTATGAACACCTCGAAAAAGTGGCGCAAGCCACTTTTTCGACAGCCTGCGGGCCGGCTTTGCGCCGGCCCTTTTTCGTTCCAAGGCGTCCCACAGGGCAAGAATTCCCCATCCCTAGCCGGCTTTTATGGAAAAAAGTGTTCAAACATCCGTTGATTGTTTTTTATTTTGAAAATCCCATTGCTATTTTTATTCTATAATGATAAAATATGTTAAATTCTAGAGATAAATTTTCTTCTCCCCACCTGATCCTCCTTTTCTCCGGTTATCTGTATGTTCAGAAAGGTTCTCTCCAATGAAATACGTTTTCAGACAAACAATTTGCTTGCTGGCCCTTTGTTTTGTTTGCTGTTGGTTTATAGGCTGCCAACAGGACCCCACGATTGTAGAGATCGTATATGTGCAGGAGGGAGCCACCCCTGTACCCTATGTGCCTTCACAATCCCCAGCTATCCGGGGCGCCGACCCTGCTTACCCCTATAATGGCAATTATGCGCCTGCGTTTCCTGCCGAGGTTGGCTCCTCTGCCGCCCAGGATACGGAAGAAGAAACGCCGGTGGAAACAGTCAATCCCTTAATCCAAATGCAGTTTCCTACGCCTTCCCTCTTCCCAATTATGACGCCTTCACCGATTCCCACGCCAACTCTTTTTCCCACGCCAACGCCTGCGCCAGTAAAGACCCCTGTCCCTACTCCTCCCGTCCCAACATCCACACCCATCAGTACCCCGACGCCGGCCCCCGACCCCTCCCTGGAAACCGACTTAGAGCGGGAATTGCTAACGGCTGCTTACGAGCAGGAAGTGGGAGCTATCCAACGCAAATATGACAGCAAAGCCGCCGACCTACAGAGCATGTTATCCAGCATGGAGGCAAGCCTGGCGGCCAACCCGGAATATGCTGCCGAGATCCAGCAGGAGATCCAATCGGTTCAACTCCAGCTTCAGCAGGTGGAATCCCATCGGTCCCAGGAGCTGCAAGCCGCCCAGACAGCCTACCAACAAGCCCTGGCAGCGTTGGGGTAGGCCCATAGCGGCCATAGGGCTGGGACCTGCGCCCCCTCTCTTCCTTGGATGTTCTCACAGCGTCCCACCGGGGGGGGGGGGGGGGGCCCCCCCCCCCCCAAAAAAAGGGGGGGGGGGGGGCCCCCCCCCCCCGCGGGGGTTGGTTTTGTGGGGCCGCGGGGGGGGGGGGGGGGGGCGGTCGGCGCCAAAAACCTTGGGGGGGGCCCCCCCCCCCCTTGTTTTTTTTTTTTTTTTGGGGCCCCCCCCCCCCCCCCAAAAACGCCGCCGCCCCCCCGGGTACCCCCAAAGGCGCCGCTTTTCCGTACCGCAGCGCCCTTTGCAGCCTAACGCGCAGCCCCGCCCGGCAACAAAAAAGCAGGCGCAGCCTTTTCGCTACCCTGCAAATGTGCCATGGCCCAAACCAGCCATGGCTTATACTTTTTTCAGCCTTAAAGAGAGGCGTCCGGCCCCATGAGCTTTACCATGACGGCCTTTTGGGCGTGCAACCGGTTTTCCGCCTCATCGAAGATCTCCCCCGCATGGGCTTCAAATACCTCGGTGGTGATCTCCTCCTCCCGGTGGGCGGGCAGGCAATGCTGCACCATGCAGTCAGGCTTGGCGGCTTCCATCACCTGATCGTTCACCTGGTAGACGCCTGCAAAGGCTGCCCGGCGCTTTTTCGCCTCTTCCTCCTGGCCCATGGAAGCCCATACGTCCGTGAAGATCACATCCGCATCCTTGGCGGCTTCCTCCACCGACTGGGTATACTGGAACCGGCCGCTTTCCTGGGCCCAGGCTAGGATCTTCCCATCCGGCGAATAATCCGCCGGGGTAGCCACGGCCACCTGCATCCCGGTTTTGATGCCCCCCACGATCAGGGAATTTGCCATGTTATGTCCGTCGCCGATAAAGCACAGCTTCAAGCCGCTCAGGCTGCCCTTGTGCTCCCGGATGGTCATCAGATCCGCCAGCACCTGGCAGGGATGGCAATAATCCGTCAAGCCGTTGATCACGGGAATGGTGCCGTAAGCAGCCAGGTCCTCCACCTCCTGCTGGGCAAAGGTACGGATCATAATGCCGTCCAGATACCGGGACAGCACCCGGGCGGTATCCTGCACCGGTTCTCCCCGGCCGATCTGCAAATCGTTGGCGCTGAGGAACAGGGCCATGCCTCCCAGCTGATACATGCCCACCTCAAAGGAGACCCGGGTTCGGGTGGAAGATTTTTGAAAGATCATCCCCAAGGTCTTGCCCTTGAGATGATGATGGGCAATGCCGTTTTTCTGCTCGTATTTCAGCTGATCCGCCAGGTTCAGAATGTCGATGATCTCCTGGCCGGTAAGGTCCCATAACTTCAGCAGGTGCTTCATTTGCCGATCACCTCCAGCAGGATGTCAATGCCCCGGTCCAATAGCTCCATCGGGATATTCAGGGCGGGGAGCAAGCGCACCTTCTCCTTGGCGCTGAGAATGATCAAGCCCTTATCCCGGCATTCCGCGATGATATCCTGTACCTTGCGATCCGTATCCACGCCGATCATCAGCCCTAAGCCGGCTACGCTTTTTACCCCCTTTGCCCCTTCCAGGCGTTGGCGCAGATGCCGGCCCTTTTCCGTCACCTGTTGCAGCAGCGCCTCGTCGATCCGGGAGACGATGCTTACCCCTGCCGCCGCGCAAACCGGATTGCCGCCATAGGTGGAACCATGGGTGCCTGGGGTCAATACATGCTGGGTGCGGGGGCCAAAGAGGGTGGCGCCCATGGGCAGGCCTCCCGCCAAGGCTTTGGCAGTGGAAACGATATCCGGCTCCACCCCGGGATGATGCATGTAGGCAAAGTATTTCCCCGTGCGGCCGTTGCCGCACTGGACCTCGTCTGCGATCAGGAGGATATCCTGTTCCCGGCACAGCTTGGCAACCGCCTGGACGTAATCGTCCGCCAAGGGCTGCACGCCGCCTTCTCCCTGGACCATTTCCATCATGACGGCGCATACGCCCCCCTTCTCCACCTCCTGCTGGACGGCGGAAACGTCGTTGGCAGGCACGTGGACAAAGCCCTCTAAAAAGGGCGCGAAATGGACATGAAGGGCGTCCTGGCCGGTGGCGCTCAGGGTGGCCATGGTGCGGCCGTGAAAGCTATTGTACAGGGTGATGATCCGATGGCGGCCCGCCCCATACTTATCGTTGGAATACTTCCGGGCCGCCTTGATGGCGCACTCGTTGGCCTCCGCGCCGGAGTTGCAGAAGAATACCGCCTTTAAGCCGCTTTTCTCGCACAAAAGCTCCGCCAAGCGGGCCTGGGGTTGGGTGTAATAATAGTTGGAGCAATGCTGCAATTTCCCCGCTTGTTCGCAAACCGCCTTTTCCCATTCCGGGTCTGCGACCCCAAATACGTTTACGGCGATGCCGCTGCCAAAGTCGATGTATTCCTTCCCCACCTCGTCGTACAGGAGGGAGCCCTTTCCATGGGTCAGAGCCAAGGGGGTCCTGGCGTAGGTATTGGCGATGTATTGGTTTGTGGTTTCTACCGTCGTATGCATAAGCTCTCCTTTACACGAACATGGTCCCAATGCCTTCATCGGTGAGAATTTCCATCAATATGGCGTGGGGGACCCGGCCGTCGATGATGAATACCTTCTTCACACCCCGGCGGATGGCTTCAATGCAGCATTCCACCTTGGGGATCATGCCGCCGGATATAACCCCTTCGTGCACCAGCTGGGGCGCTTCGCTCACATGGAGCCGGGGGATCAGGGAAGCCGGATCGTCCTTATCCCGCATGATGCCGGCGATATCCGTCAGGCTGATGAGGCACTCCGCCTTAAGCACCCCTGCCAGGCGAGAGGCTGCGGTATCCGCGTTGATGTTGTATACGTTCCCGGCATCATCGTAGCCCACCGTGGCCACCACCGGGATATAGCCCATAGCCAGCACGTCCAGCACCGGCTGGGGGTCCACTTGGGTGATGTTGCCCACATAGCCCCACCGGTCCATATCCAGGGCCTCCGCCCGGATCATCCTGCCGTCCAGGCCGCAAAGCCCCATGGCCTTGCCGCCGATGGCGCCGATCCGGTTCACCAGGCTCTTGTTGATCTTGCCGGCCAACACCATCTGCACCACGCCTGCGGTCTCCTCGTCGGTGACCCGCCGGCCCTCCACAAAGGTGGAGGTCTTGCCCATGGCCTTGAGGGTCTCGGTGATCTCCGGCCCGCCCCCATGCACCAGCACCACCCGGATGCCGATCAGGGATAGAAGCACGATATCGTTCATGACGGCGCTTTTAAGTTCTTCGTTCAGCATGGCGTTGCCGCCATACTTGACCACGATGATCTTATTGGCGTATTTTTGAATGTAGGGCAGGGCGTGTACCAGCACCTGCGCCCGCTGGGCATTATCCATCTGCTGGCTCATGTCCGGTAATCTCCGTTGATCTTCACATAATCATAGGTCAGGTCGCAGCCCCAGGCAGTGGCCTCGCAGGCCCCGCTGTTGAGCTGGATCTCCACCTGGATCTCATCCTGGGACAGGACCGCCTTGGCCGCCTTCTCGCTAAAGGGGATCCCCGCCCCATCCTTACATACCGCCACCGTGCCCGCTTGGGAGGTGAATTGCACGTCCACCCGGCTCATATCCATGGGCGCGCCGCTATAGCCCAGGGCGCAAAGCACCCGGCCCCAGTTGGCGTCCGCCCCGAACATGGCGGCCTTGAACAGGTTGGAGCAGATCACCGCCTTGGCGGCGGTGCGGGCGGTATCCTGGCTATCCGCCCCGGCGACATGGCATTCGATGAGCTTAGTGGCCCCCTCCCCATCCTTGGCGATGGACCGGCAAAGGTAGGCGGTCACCTGGCGCAGGGCCTGGCAAAAGGCCGTATACCCTGGCCCCGGCCCTTCGATGATGGGATTTTCCGCCGCACCGTTGGCCAGGATGCTCACCATGTCGTTGGTGGAGGTATCCCCATCCACGCTGATCATGTTGAAGGTATCCTGCACGTCCCCCAAAAGGGCCTTATGGAGCATTTGGGGATCAATGGCCACATCCGTGGTAAGGAACACCAGCATGGTGGCCATATTGGGATGGATCATGCCGCTGCCCTTGGCGATGCCCCCCAGGTGGCAGGTCTTGCCCTCCACCTCAAAGGCCACGGCCAGCTCCTTTTTCTTCAGGTCCGTGGTCATGATGGCTTCCGCCGCGTCGTCGCTGTGATCCCCCAGGGCCTGCACCAGGGCGGGCATCCCCGCCTGGATGGGCGCAAGGGGCAAATGCTGGCCGATCACACCGGTGGAGCCGATGATCACGTCCGTAGGCTGTATGCCGCATTCCGCAGCCAGCAGGCTGCACATGGCCTCCGCGATCTCCACCCCGTCGGCGTTGCAGGTGTTGGCGTTGCCGCTGTTACATAAAATTGCCCGGGCATATCCATCCTCCACATGGGCCCGGGTCACGGCGATAGGCGCGCCCTGGACCAGGTTGGTGGTATATACGCAGGCCGCCGTCGCCGGCCGGTCGCTGAGGATCAAAGCCAGGTCTTTTTTTACCTTATTCTTGCGAATGCCGCAGTGTACGCCTGCGGCTGTGAATCCTTTTGCGGCGCAAACGCCGCCGGGTATGGTTTTCATAGGCGATGCATCCTTATTCTTTCTATCCATGGCGCTCCATGGTTTTTTACAAATTCAAGCCTTCCGTTTCATCCAGCCCCAGCATGATGTTCATACATTGCAGGGCCGCTCCAGAAGCCCCTTTGCCCAGGTTATCGAAACGGGCGTGAACCAATAGCCGCGCATCGTTGCCGGTGACCAGCAGCTCCATGCTGTCCTTTCCCGCCTTGGCGTTGGCGCTGAGGAAGCCGGCTTCAGCCGCCTCCGCCCCCATGGGCAGCACCTGCACCACGGGGCTTTCTCCATAATGGGCCGCGTAGATCTCCCGAACATCGCCGGGGGTTACCGCCTTGGTAAAAAAGGGTTTATGCAGGGGCAGGGTCACCAGCATCCCTCGGGGAAAATCCCCCACCACCGGCAAAAAGGCGGGCGGGGTAATCAATCCGCTTAACGCGCATACCTCCGGCAGATGCTTGTGGGTTTGCCCCAGGGCATATTGCCGGGGGGCGTCCAGCTGGGGGGAACGGCCAGGGGCTTCATATTGGGCGATCATTTGATTGCCTCCCCCAGTATACCCGGTTATGGATACAAATGACAAGGGGGCGTCCAAAGGAAGGATGCCCCCTTGGATCAGGGGATACGCCAGGGCGATCATGCCGCTGGCATGGCAGCCCGGCACGGCGATCCGGTTCCCGGTTGCGATGGCGGCCCGCATGGCCGGCGCCAATTCAGGGAACCCATAGGCCCAGCCTGGGGCGGTGCGGTGGGCGGTGGATGCGTCTAAAAGCCGCACCCGGCAATCCGCCGCCAAGATCGCCGCTTCCCGGGCCGCCTGATCCGGCAGACACAGGAAAGCGATATCCGCCGCCTGGAACATGGCCTTGCGGGCCGCATCGTCCTTGCGCAGCTGGGGGTCGATTTCCAACAATTCCACTGCCGGATGCTGCAACAGCCGCTGGCGGATGCCCAGGCCGGTAGTACCGGCCTGGCCGTCGATAAACGCTTTGACCATGGTCAATTCCTCTCCCTTACCCACGCGATCTGGGCCCGGACCTGCGCCGGGGCTGTGCCCCCCTGGCTGCTGCGCTTATGCACACAGGTCTCCAGGCTGATGGCCTCATAAATGTCCGCTGCAAACAGCGGGGACGCCGCCTGGTATTCTTCCAAGGGAAGGCTTTCCAACGTATTCCCCGTCTCCATGCACCGGGCCACCAGGTCGCCGGTGATCTGATAGGCGTCCCGGAAGGGCATCCCCTTGGCGGTCAGGTAGTCCGCGCAGTCCGTGGCGTTGATGAAGCCCCCCGCCGCCGCCCGGCGCATGTTGTCCGGCCGGGCCTGCATGGTTTCCACCATGGGGGCCATCATGGAAAGGCAGGCCTTGGCGGTATCCACCGCGTCGAAAATGGCCTCCTTATCCTCCTGCATATCCTTATTGTAAGCCAAGGGCAAGCCCTTGAGCACGGTCAAAAGCCCCATCAGGTCCCCATAGACCCGGCCCGTCTTGCCCCGGATCAGCTCCGCGATATCCGGATTTTTCTTCTGAGGCATGATGGAAGAGCCTGTGGAATAGGCGTCCGATAGGGCAACAAAGCCAAATTCCCAGGAGCACCACAGGATGATCTCCTCGCTCATCCGAGACAGGTGCATCATCAAAATGGAAAGGTCCGCCGCCAGCTCCAGGCAAAAATCCCGGTCGCTGACCCCGTCCAGGCTGTTCTGGCAGATGCCGTCCATATCCAGCAGCCGGGCGGCCAGCAGCCGATCCGTATCGTAAGTGGTGCCTGCCAGGGCACAGCAGCCCAAGGGGGATACGTTCATCCGAGCGGCGCATTGACCCAGCCGTTCCTTATCCCGGAGCAGCATCATGGCATAAGCCATCAGATGCTGGCCAAAGGTGATGGGCTGGGCCCGCTGCATATGGGTATAGCCCGGCATGATGGTATCCGCATAGGCCTCCGCCTTGTCGCAGAGCACCTGGATCAGCTTGGCGATGGCGGCTTGCAGCTGGCTGCAATCCGTCCGGAGGGTGAGCCGCAGGTCCAGGGCCACCTGGTCGTTGCGGCTCCTGGCGGTATGCAGGCGCTTACCCGCGTCCCCAATGCGGCGGGTCAACTCCGCTTCGATAAAGGTATGGATATCCTCACAGCCTGTATCCACCTGCAACCGGCCGCTTTCCAGGTCCTTTGCGATGGACTCCAGCCCCTTGGCGATGGCTGCGCCGTCCGCCTGGGACAGGATACCCTGCCGGGTCAGCATGGCCCCATGGGCCAGGGAACCCTGGATATCCTGGGCCGCCATACGGCGATCCACCCGGATGGAAGCGTTGAAATCATCCGCCGCTTGATCCAGCTGCCCGTGAAACTTACCTGCCCATAGCTTTTCCATGCCCTTGTCTCCCCTATGTTTTATGCCTTCTTATGCTTCTGCTCCATCAGGGCCTTGGTCTTGATCTGGAGGCCGAAGAGGGTGATGAAGCCCGCGCTGTCCTTCTGGTCGTACACATGGTCCTCGCCGAAGGTGGCGATCTCCTCGCTATACAGGGAATAGGGAGAAGTGACGCCGGCGGGGATGATGTTGCCCTTGTAGAGCTTGAGGGTCACTTCGCCGGTGACGGTCTCCTGGGTCTTATCCACAAAGGCTGCCAGGGCCTCATGGAGGGTGGTGAACCACTTGCCGTCATAGACCAGCTCCGCCATCTTGGAGGCGACCAGCTCCTTATAATGCATGGTATCCCGATCCAGGCAGATGGTCTCCAGGATCTTATGGGCCTTGTACAGGATGCTGCCGCCCGGGGTCTCGTATACGCCCCGGCACTTGATGCCCACCAGCCGGTTTTCCACGATGTCCGCGATGCCGCAGCCATTGGCCCCGCCCAGGGCGTTGAGCTTTTCGATGAGGCTGACCCCATCCATCTTGACCCCGTCCAGGGAAACCGGTACGCCCTTTTCAAAGCCGATCTTCACATAGGTGGGCACGTCCGGTGCATCCTGGGGCAGCACGCCCATCTCCAGGAAGCTGTTGGCCCAGTTGGGCTCGTTGGCAGGGTCCTCCAGCTCCAGCCCCTCGTGGGACAGATGCCACAGGTTCTTATCCTTGGAATAATTGGTCTCCCGGCTGATCTTCAGGGGGATGTCATGGGCTTCCGCATAGGCGATCTCATCCTCCCGGCTCTTCATCTCCCAGGTCCGCCAGGGGGCGATGATCTGCATATTGGGGGCCAGGGCCTTGATGGTGAGCTCGAACCGCACCTGGTCGTTGCCCTTGCCGGTGCAGCCGTGGGCAATGGCATCCGCGCCCTCGGCGATGGCGATCTCCGCGATCCGCTTGGCGATCACCGGCCGGGCGATGGAGGTGCCCAATAAATATTCACCCTCGTAGATGGCGCCCGCCTTCAGGGTGGGGAATATATATTCCTCTACAAATTCCTTTTTCAAATCCTCGATATACAGCTTGGACGCCCCGGTCTTCAGGGCCTTCTCCTCCAGGCCGTCCAGCTCGGTACCCTGGCCGACGTCGCCGGAAACGGCGATAACTTCGCAATTATCATAGTTCTCCTTGAGCCAAGGGATGATCACGGATGTATCCAATCCGCCGGAATAGGCGAGGACGACTTTCTTGATGGGCTTGCTCATAATTATTCCTCCGTAGCCGTTGATTTTTGTATATTATATCCACATACATTTCCTTTGTCAATGGATAAATATAAATTATTTTTGCATATTTTATATGCAATATCCATATGGCCACCCGGTCAAGCCCTATGCTATAATGAGAATGGCATAAAAGGGGGCATTCCCTTCTATGCAAAAACAGACGAGGAGCTATGGCATTGCGTACCATATTGGCAAATGACATCACCCAGGCTGTACGGGAAGCCTGTATTGAAGGCTGTTGCGTATTGCCCGCGCCGGTGGTGCAGGCCCTGGAGCGGGCCAAGGAGCAAGAGCGCGGCGCCGCCAAGGCTATTTTAGAGCAATTGCTGGAAAACGCTAGGCTAGCCCGGGAGGCCATGCGGCCCTGCTGCCAGGACACGGGCATGGCGGTAGCCTTTGTGGAGCTGGGGCAGGAAGTCCATATCCAGGGCAGCCTGGAGGCAGCCATCCAGGCGGGGATCGCCGCCGGCTATACGGAGGGCTATCTTCGCAAGAGCGTGGTTAGCGCCCTGTCCCGGGAAAACACCGGGGATAATACCCCCGGCGTTATCCACCTGCGTTTGGTGGAGGGGGATGGGTTTACCATCACCATCGCCCCCAAGGGCTTTGGCAGCGAAAATATGAGCCGGGTCTATATGCTGACTCCAGCCCAAGGAGTGGAGGGCGTACTGGACGCGGTGGTGGATACCGTGGTTTCCGCCGGGGCCTGCGCCTGCCCGCCCTGCGTGGTGGGAGTGGGCATCGGGGGCACCATGGAACAAGCCGCCCTGCTGGCAAAGGCCCAGCTTTTGCGGCCCCTGGGCCAACCCAGCCCGGACCCAGAATTGATCCCTTGGGAGCAGGAAGCCTTACGCCGCATCAACCAGAGCGGCATCGGCCCCATGGGGCTGGGGGGAAATACCACCGCCCTGGCGGTGCATATGGCTCAAACCCCCACCCACATCGCCGGCTTGCCGGTGGCAATCAATATGCAATGCCACGCCTGCCGCCACGCCACAAGGAGGCTGTAACCATGGAAAGCTATCGTTCCCTTTCCCTGCCCCTTTCCCAGGATGCAGTTTTGTCCCTCTCCGCCGGGGATGCGGTGCTGCTTTCCGGGGTATTGTATACCGCCCGGGATGCGGCCCATAAGCGGCTTTTTTCCCTGCTGCAATCCCAGGAACCAGGCTCCCTGCCGGCTGCCTGGCCCCTGCCAGCCCCCTGCGCCATCTATTACGCCGGGCCCTGCCCCGCAGCTCCCGGGGAGGTCATCGGTCCCTGCGGCCCCACCACCAGCGCCCGCATGGACCCCTACACCCCCGCCATGCTGGACGCCGGAATAAACGTCCTTATCGGCAAGGGTCCCCGTTCCCCCCAGGTGCTGGATGCCCTACGGGGCCGGGCCGTGTACTTTGCGGTCACCGGCGGGGCGGGGATGCTCATTGCCAATAGCATTAAAAAGGTAGAAATGGTGGCCTTCCCCGACCTGGGCACAGAGGCCATTCGTTGCTTCCACGTAGAAAACATGCCTGCCATTGTCGCCGCAGACGCCCATGGGGGCAACCTGTATGCCCGGCCGCTCCCCCGATAGCCCGGTCACCGCGAAGCAAAAAAGCCTTGCGCAGCAAGGCTTTTTTGCATCCATATCCCATTTGCTCATTTTTTCGGCCCTGTATGTTTTTGTCCTGGCATGGGGCTGCAGCGCCTTGCCTTTCCCAATGCGTCATGCTATGATATGCACATGCGAAAGATATCATGTTTTCAAATCCTTTGTATGATTGGAGTGGGGCTGGTATTCCTGAGCGGCTGTTCCGCTGCCCCTCTTGTTACAGCTACGCCCGCTCCTACCCTAGCGGTTACCCCGTCCCCCTCTCCTTCCCCTACGCCGTTCCCTGCGGAGGAATTGTCCCAAACCCTAGAACAGCTGTTTCAGGATGCCTTTTCGCCTGCGCTTCCGGAGCAGCATCCCGCCAACCTGTTCGATCCTACGTCGCCCTGGAATTTCTTTGACGCTGAGGAAGCGGACCGGCTCTGGCTCTTGACCTATGCGGAAGACCTTGCCCAGCAAATGGACGCAGCCGCCCGGGCGGCTGCGGATGCCCTTGCCCAAAGCCTTGGGTTGCAGCCCCAGCTGGAGCTCTCTGTCACCGGCCTCAATTGGCAGATGTGCGCCGCCCTATTGCAGCTGTCCGATTCTCCCCAGGCTGCCCAGGCCGCTGTAAAAGCCGCCCTCTCCTTTGAAGGGACGGTCTCCCCAGGCACGGATGTCCTGCCCATATCCATTTGCATCCAGCCTTTGCCCTATCAGGAGGCCCTTCAGGCCGCCTCGGGTTCCCAGTCCGCCTTCTCCAGCGGCCAGTTCCTGTATGCTTACCTATATACAGTATACGATGAATCCATGACGGAGCTGGACTATGTGCAGCCGGAGCCGGAAGGCAACCTGGCAACAGGCATCGTATGGCCCCTGGCGCAGCATACCCGGCTGCGCAAAACCTGGTTCGCCGCCCGGGACGACGGCGCCCGAAAGCATACCGGCACGGATATCTGGGCGCCAGCTGATACCCCCATCTACTCCTGTACCGATGGCACCGTCACCTTTGTGGGCGCCGGCGAGGGCAGCGGAAATACGGTGATCGTCACCGATGCATACGGCTATGAGTTCCACTACTACCATATGATCCGGGTATCGGATTTCCTGACCGTTGGCCAGCAGGTGGCGGCAGGCCAGCTGATCGGCCATGTGGGCAACACGGGGAACAGCGATCTGGATCATTTGCATTTATCTATTCTATCCCCGGAGGGCTTGTTTATAAATCCCTATCCATATTTAGAGGCGGTAGAGCCTTAACCTCCTGCAAAAATCTATCCGACCTTGGGCCCCTGTTCCTTCCTCTGGGACAAGGGGCCTTTTGGTAGCGGTTTGCGGGGCCCGGGGGGGCGGCGGCAGTTTTCCCGGGTGCGGGCCGCCGGCCCGCACCCGGGAAAACCAGCCCGCCGGCAGGCCGAGGGCCTGCCGGCGGGCAGGCGCGCGCAGCGCGCCGCCGCCGCCCCCCGGGCCCCGCAAACCGCCCTCGTTCCCATAAAAAAAGGCGCCTATTTTTCAGGCGCCTTCAGGCTTTGGTCCAATCGTTGGTTGAGCTCCCGGGCTTCAGGAGGCAATTTGCACACCGCCCTATCATAGGTAAGGATGCCGTTCCGCTCCCCCTCCACATCGCTCAGCTGGGTGTATATGGCGGCGCTCAAGCCCTTTCCTACCGCCGGCAGGATCTGGCGCTCATATAGCTTTTTCCAGGCTTGGAACAGCTCTTCCTGGGTCTTACAGGTCTTGTAGCAAAAGCTCTTGTTCGGCAGGCTGTGTTCTGGGATGGTCAGACCATAGCCTCCAAATTCGGTCAGGGCCACGGGCCTTCCCTGGGGGTCTGGCCGGAACCGGTACGGGCGGAAATAGGTGTGGATGCTTTTGACATCTCCCGCCCCCTGGTCATGCCAACCGCTGGCATGGTCGATCAAGCGGGTATCGTCCCATTCCCGGATTCGTTCCGCCATTTCCTTGGCGCCAAACTGGCCCCATCCTTCATTGAAGGGGACCCACATGGCGATGGATACGCAGTTGTACAGGTTGGCGATCATTTCCCCCAGCTCCTGGATGAAGCCGTCCTTTTCTCCCTGGTCCTCCCGGCCAAAGGCAGCATCGTCCGTATCCGGCCGATGTTTGTTGGTGATCAAGGGCGCCACCGTCACCTTGGAACGGTAGGGGCCGCCGCCGTTGGGCATATCCTGCCATACCAGCATCCCCAGCCGGTCGCAATGGTAATACCAGCGCAGGGGCTCCACCTTCACATGCTTGCGCAGGGTGTTGAAGCCCAGCTCCTTCATGGCCTGGATGTCATAGACCATGGCTTCATCGCTGGGCGGGGTGTACAGACCGTCCGGCCAATAGCCCTGATCCAGCACCCCATTGAAAAAGAAGGGTTCCCCGTTAAGGAACAAGCGGGGAATGCCTTTTTCATCCTTGCCCGCGGAGAATTTCCGCATCCCGAAATAGCTTTGCACCAGGTCGTCCCCCATCTTGATGGTAAGGTTGTAAAGATGGGGCCGTTGGGGCGACCAGGGGGTAAACCCCTGCATACTCATGCGGAAGGGCTGGTTGCTCAGGCCGTGGCTCACCACGTCCCCCACCCGGGCGGTGCAGGGCAGCCCATCCTGCCGGGCGCAAACGGTGAGCTCCACGGCGCTTTCGTCATAGAGCGGATTGATGAACAGGCCGGTGATAAATTGTTTGGGTACGCTTTCCAGCCAAACTGTCTGCCAGATGCCGCTTTGGGCCGTATACCAAATGCCGCCGGGCTTGCTGCTCTGTTTGCCCCGGGCATAGGGGCCGCCCTCGGTATCGTCCTGGACTCGGACGGTGAGCAGGTTTTCCTTTTGCAAGGCAGGGGTTATGTCCAGGGTAAAGGGGGTATACCCGCCCCCATGGCTTCCCAGCTCCCGGCCGTTTAGGAATACCGTAGCCCGCTGATCCACCCCGCCGAAATGCAGCAGCACCCGGCCCTGGTTAAAGCCCTCCGGCAATGCAAACTCCCGCCGGTACCACAGCCGCTCCCCCTTTTGGAGGGCGCGCCCCACCCCGGACAGGGGGCTTTCCGGGGAAAAGGGCACCAGGATCTCCCCTTCCATTTTCAGGGGCATATCCTCCCCCTTGGAAAAGGCATAGCGCCACCTGCCGTTCAGGCACAGGTAGCTATCCCGCCGCAGCTGAGGCCTCGGGTATTCAGGTAAAATGGCTTCGGGATCCAACCGTTCCCCCCATATGGTCTTCAAGGGCGTATCCTCCGGCAAATAGAATGGATGGGTACAATGATCTCTAACAAAATTATAGTACATATTGGGCAAAAAAAACAGGCCCCATCCACGGGCCCCACAAAAAAAGCCGCCCAAAGAGGGGCGGCTAAGAGGGCGGTAAAGCCGCCCCCCCGCCCTTATGCTTCGTCCTCCCGGTCATACCGGCGGCTAAAAATACGCCAGCGCCACTCCATGCATATCAGCACGGCCAGCGCCGCCAAAATCGCCCCATGTCCCCACATAGGCCGGAACCAAATGGAAACCGCAAAGGGCAACCCAAAGGCCGCCCAGCCCAGCAGCAGCGTCTGCCGGTTGGTCAAGCCAAGGAAGGCGGATAGCTGGTTTCCCTTCCGCTCCCAGAAGATATAGGCAACAAGGATGAAAACCACCAAAGCCAGCAGCCAAAATGGGATTCGTTTGAGGGCGAACATACACCCTAGGAGCACCCGCCACAGGCAATATAGCGCGATCCGCACCCATCGGTTTTGCATGGATACCATACGTCTCCTTTCTCTGCGTCATTTTCATGGGCCTGCGAAACAAACAAGGCCGCCCCTTCCCTTATGCTTCGTCCTTCCTGGCATACCGGCGGCTAAAGATATGCCGGCGCCACGCTAGCTTTCTAAAAATCAGGTAGAAGTTGTCTTATGTATCGTTTTGATCGAATTATTTTCCTGCTATATTTATCTTTAGCAGGATGAAAAGAAAGTTTTATACATCGCCTTCAGTTTGTAATTTTATTTTACCATTCCATGCGATACCCGTCAACAGCCATGTCTGGTTTTCCCTATGTTCTTTACAAGTTCGCATCCTATCCTATACAATAGAAGCAAGGCAAGTAAACAGGAGGCCCTATGTACGTTCATCTTCGGCCCCGGCTGAGCCGGGCTTTGGATATGCTGCGGGGGAGCCAGACCGTAGCGGATATTGGCAGCGACCACGGCCGGCTGGCCGTGGCCCTTTTGCAGCAGGGGGCGGCGGAGCGGGTCATCGCCTGCGACATCAGCGCCCCTTCCCTGGAAAAAGCCCGCGCCCTTTGCAGCCGGTGCGGCCTCGGCGGCCGCATGGACTTCCGGGTGGCGGATGGCTTAGGGGGATTGCGACCCGGCGAGGCGGACGCCCTGGTGATGGCGGGCATGGGGGGCCTGGTCATGGGCCGCATCCTGCAAGAGGGGGCGACGGTTGCCGCCGCTGCCCGGCGCATCCTGTTGCAGCCCCAGGGAAACCTGCCGGAACTCAGGGCGTTTTTATACGAAAACGGCTATTGCGTACAGGATGAGGCCATCGTATTGGATAACGGCCGCTACTATCAGCTGATCCTGGCGGCAAAGGGCGCCCCCGCCCCCCTACCGGCAGGCTGGCCCCCAGGCTATTGGGAGCTGGGGCCTGTGGCCTTTGCAAAGGGCGAGCCCCTGCTGCTGCCCCTAGCCAAAAAATACCGCGCCGGCCATCAAAAGCGGCTGGACAAGGCCCTGAAAAAGGGCTATACCCCCCAGGCCCTGGTGGACGCCTGCCAGGCCCTGGATACCATCATCGAAAAACTGGAGGAGCCCCATGCAGCTATGTGATTTTCTCGCCCAGATGGAGGTCATCGCCCCCCAGGCCCTGGCCATGGATTTTGACAACCCGGGACTGCTCATCGGCCCGGAAAAGCAGGAGATCCGCAAGGTATTAGTAGCCTTGGATTGCTCCATGGCCACCGCCCAAGAGGCGGTGGATTGGGGCGCGGACCTGCTGTTGACCCACCACCCGGTATTCTTCGGCGGGGTCAAGGCCATCCGGCCGGACCTGCCCGCCACCGCCGCGCCCTGGCTGCTGCTGCGGCACGGCATCGGCCTGTTTGCGGCCCACACCAACCTGGATACTGCTCAGGGCGGCGTCAACGATTGCCTGGCCAAAACCCTTGGCCTCGGGGAGGTCTCCCCTTTGCCCCCGGAAAATATGGGCCGGGTGGGCAGCATACAGCCCTGCCCCTTGCGCAGCTTTGCCGGGCTGGTGCAGAAGCGCCTGGAAGCGACCCTGCGGGTCTGCGGAGGCTGGGAACGCCCCATACGCCGGGTTGCCCTCCTAGGGGGCGCGGGCGGCGACGCCGTCTATGCCGCCAAGGAAGCCGGCGCGGACGTGCTGGTCACCGGGGAGATCAAGCATCACCAGGCCCTGGAGGCTCAGGTGTTGGGTATCGCCGTGGT
This sequence comes from uncultured Eubacteriales bacterium, assembly GCA_900543475.1. Taxonomy (GTDB): domain Bacteria; phylum Bacillota; class Clostridia; order Christensenellales; family CAG-138; genus Pelethousia; species Pelethousia gallinarum. The sequence goes on along the minus strand of UQRU01000004.1, from coordinate 43,864 downwards.
GGAGGCCGGGCATTATGAAACCGAACGGGTGGTCCTGGAACCGTTAATGAATCGTTTACAGGAAGCTGGAAATGATGTACAATATAAGTTGACTCGTTTGGAGACGCCGTGCCTGCGGGGTATTTGACCCAGGCGCGATACAATATCATGGAGGTGACCACTATGGGCAAACTAGACGCACTTTGGGAATATCATCAGGCAGAGCGCCAGCTTGACGCGCTGGACGCAAAGCTGCGGTCCACCCCCGCACGACAGAAGCTCAATAAGCTGCATAGCTTCCTAAGCGAACAGCAGGCCCAGATCGCCAACCTGCAAAAGCAGATGGAGGCTCGCAAAGGTACGCTTAACCGTCTTTCCGCTCAGTTTGGCGAGCTGGAGCACAAGTACGAGCTGGAGGTTTCCGAGTTCGACGCCATGGAAAACGATCCGGACTGCACCGCCGCAGAAATGACCGAATCCCGCAAATCCCTAGAGGATATCATGGAACAGCTTAGCGTGGCCAAGCGGGATATTTTCGATACCATCACCTGGATCGAAAAGGCCACCAAGGAATATAAAGAAACCTTCTCCAAGGCAGGCAAGGCAAAAAAGGAATATGACGCCATGCGGGCTGCCTGCGAAAAGGAGATCGCCGCAGCCCAACCTGAAATCAACGCGGCCAAGGCCGTGGTGGAGCAGCGTAAGGCTAAGGTAGACCCCGCCCTGCTCAAGCGTTACGCTGCTGTAAAAACCCACCATGCCATCCCCATGGCCACCGTGGAAAACGCCCAGTGCAGCGGCTGCCGTATGAGCCTGCCTACGGTGGTGGTACGCAAGGTCTCCAGCGGCGACGGCCTGGTGGAATGTGAGAACTGCGGCCGGATCCTCTACGTCCCCCAGGAGAAAAAATAATTCGTTTGCAAAGGCATCCCGCCTTTTCAATACCATCGGCGAGTAAGACAGGTGACCGCATGCGGCCTTGACCGTATGAGGAAAGTCCGAGCTCCATAGGGCAAGGGTGCCGGATAACGTCCGGCGGAGGCGACTCCAGGGAAAGTGCAACAGAGATATACCGCCAGGCTTCGGCCTGGTAAGGATGGAAAGGCGAGGTAAGAGCTCACCGGCGGCCCTGGCAACTTGGCCGTCCTGTAAACCCCACCCGGTGCAAGATTGGAATGAGAGCATTCAATGGCGGCCCGTCACGCTCTTGATAATCGCTTGAGCCCTTCGGCAACGATGGGCCTAGATAGATGGTCACCCACGGCGCGTTTGCGCCCGGACAGAACTCGGCTTACGGCTTGCTCGCCAAATAGGATAAAAGCGGCTTTTCGCCGCTTTTTTCCTTTTTTATTTGGCCTTCCTGCTTCCGCCGCAGGCGTAGCGCCCGGGCCGCGGGGGGGCGGCGGCGGTTTGGGGGCCCCGGCCCCCAAACCATGCCGGCGGCCGGCTGCGCCGGCCGCCGGCAAAGCGCGGTCCCCGCGCCCGCCGCCCCACCGCGGCCCGAGCCTTACGCCTGCCCCTCCTCCTTTTCCCTGCGGAAGTTCAGATACGCTTTGATAAGGAGGATCGCCCCCAGGTAGAGCCAGCATATCCCCACAGCCAGCTGTATCACGTCGTCTGTCACCATGCCGTCCTGCAATAGCACCGGATCGCTTACGGTAAATACAAGGATCCCCAACAAACCAATGCCCATGCTGCACAACCCATGCACCCAGTGTCTAGCGCCGATCTCCAGATAGGCGTTGCGAAATACCGCTCCCGTGATAAAATACAGGCCGGGCAAAACGAGCAGGGCCGTCATCTGCACCATGGTGGAGGCCCAGGGCCGACGCATACATAGGAGGATGTTGACGACAATAAGGATCTCCGTCAAAAACATGGTATGATACCCCAACCGGTACCGGGTAAACAACTGATATTCATCGTATTTCATCCGGCTAATCCTCCCAAAAAAGTTCGTCCAGCGTCTTGCCCAATGCCCGGCAAATGGCCCGGCATAGCTTGATGCTGGGGTTATATTCCCCTTGCTCGATGGCGTTTATCGTCTGCCTGGATATGCCTATTGCCTCTGCCAGGTCCTTTTGGGTCATATCCCGCGCGGCCCGGGCCGCCTTGAGCTTCAAATTTCGTCCCATTGGATTTCCTCCTGGTTATAGGCTAGCATACCGGCTGCAAAAAGTCAAATATATACGACTTTTTGTCAAATATATTTTCTCTTCAATTTGTCCATCCCGCGTTCTGTTTCGGTGAAATGGGGAATATCCATAGAGCAAGAAACCATATATAGGAAGCGGGGACACGAGGATGGAATTTTCACGGCGCAGACGGCGCAGGCCGGCCCGCCGCTCCAGCCAACCAGGCAGCAGCGGGGCGGGCAAGGCTGTAATGGCCATGCTGATGCTGGCTGGCATTGTATATTTGGTATCCGCCAGCGCGGCAGGCACATGGCTTGCGGAAAAGGTAATGGCCCCAGCCTTTGAGGCGCTAGCCTCCTTGGGCCGGGAACAGGAGGATTTAACTGCCCCGGAAACGGAAGATGTGCAACAAGTAAGCCTTAGTACAGCCCCCTCCTCCCGCAGCGAAGATATTGCCCTACCGGCTCTGACCTGCTATACGTTGCAAATGGGGGTTTTTTCCTCTGCGGAGAACGCCCAAAAACAAAGCGATACCCTAAAAAGCCAAGGGGCGGGGGGCTATGTGCTGCAAGATGGAGACCGCTACCGCGTATTGGCGGCGGGGTATGCCCTGGAATCCGAAGCAAAAGAAGTAAAGGACCGGTTGGTAAGCGAAGGCATGGATTGCACCGTCTATGCCATCGAGGCGCCAGGCGCCACCTTCCGGGTCAGCGCGGAGGAAGGCCAGCTTGCCCAGGTGGAATCGGGCTTTTCCGCCCTATACCAAGCCCAAGAGGCCATGACCCAGGCGGCCATCGCCTTTGACAGGGACGGGCAAAACGTGTCCGATGGGCAGGCCGCCGTTCAGCAGATCCAGCAGGATCTGGAGCAGCAAATGGCCGCTCTTGCCGCCTATGGGGACAGCGCTCCAGCCATTGCCAGCCTATTGGCCTGCAAAGGGGAATTTACAGCTGTCCTATCCCCATTGGTGCAAAGCGGCGCTTCCTCCCATACGGAATTTGCCGCCGCCCTAAAATACGCCCAGCTCGCCATGACCCATTCCTATGAAAAAATGGTGTTCGCCCTTACCGCATAGAGGGGAATGCTGTGGAGGGTATCTTGTGGAAATCACCTTGCCATAGGGGGCGGCTATGCCGCCCTTTTCTTTTACATTTCAGTCGCAACAGCGGCTTTTGCGTCCTGCTGTACCCCGGTTGGTTGCTTCCTTCCCGATCCTGTGCTATACTCTTGCTTGGCTACGGCAAATATTACTGGAGGATCTGCATGGATGACGAAAAAAATGATTTTTGGCCTGCTGCTCACCCTGGTTGGAATGGCCTTTTCCTTATTTTGTTTTATTCAAGCCGCGATCCATCCTTGGGATTATAATGGGATCGACGGGCTTTGGGGTAGCTTCCTTGGGACCGGTATGTTGTTTCCCTTTATCTTGGCAATGGCTGTGATGTGCGGAGGATTGGTCATCTGCTATCTTGAGGCGTATCCCAAAAATAAATAGGCGCTTTTCTGCGAATACAAAACGGCCTCCTCCCCGGGCAAGTATACCGGGCAGGAGGCCGTTTTTATGCGATCGGTCCTTGCATCCCGCTTAGGACGCGGGTAAAACCCCCAGGGTGTCGTTAAATTCCAGGGCAAACTCCATGTCGGTCAGGGTAATATCCGTATTGATCTGGGCATAGAGCACCGTTTCCCCCGGCTGAAGCCGAAGTACGTATTGGCCGTCCTGGGTCTGGATCCGGGCCCGGTTCACCTCCGTCCCCTCCCCATCGTAAAACACCACGTCCATGGCGCATACCAGGGTGGAAGGATAATCGTTTACCGCAATGGCGTCCAGGAAGGTATCCTCCTCCTGCTCATATACCTGTACCATATTGAAGGAGAGGTACTGCTGGAAATGGGCGGCGTCGGAAACATAGGCGCCCAAGGCGTCGTAGCGGGTATCCACGCCAGGGATCGGCGCAGCGCTGGCCATGGCTTCCACGGCTGGGGTGGGGCTGGGGGTGGGCGTAACGGCCGGAGTCGGGGTTGCCGCCGGCGGCAGGGTTACATCCGGCTGCAATTGCGCGCCGGTATGCACCACGCATCCGCTAAAAACCAAACATAGTCCCGCAAGCAGGAGCGCCCTGCAAATATGTTTACGCATAAACGTCTCGTTTCGCATTTTCCCGAATGAGGCGCTGTTTGAGATCATACAGCTTGTCCGAAATATCCACCTTGTAGGCCTGGGGATTCAACACCCGCTTATACTCCTCCCAGAAGGAATCCATCTCCCGGGCATTGTAGTCCCGCAGGGCATGCACATCCGGGGATTGATATACCTGTTTCCCGTTGACGAACAGGGGCACCAACAGCTCCCGGGTATGGAAATCCTGCAATACGGTGGTTTTGTAGGGCTGCTCCGGATGGTAAATGCGCAAGGGCTTGCTTACATCCACCGTTTCCTCGTCCAGCATGATCAGGTCCGCCATGGCCTTACCGGTGGCATTGGAATAGAAGCGCACCACCTTTTTATAGCCGGGGTTGGTCAGCTTGGCTACGTTTTCGCTCAGCTTGATCTTGGGGATGACCGTCCCATCCACCACCTCAGCTGCCAGCTTATATACGCCGCCCAAGGCCGGCCAGTCCGCGCTGGTGATCAGCCGGGTACCCACGCCCCAAACGTCGATCTTGGCCCCTTGGGTCTTCAGATCCCGGATCACATATTCGTCCAGGTCGCTGCTGGCGAATATCTTGGCATTGGGATATCCGGCTTCATCCATCATGATCCGGGCTTTTTTGGATAGATAAGCCAAATCGCCGCTATCCAACCGAATGCCCACCGGCTCATAACCCTTTGCCCGCAGTTCATCAAACACCTTGATCGCATTGGGCACGCCGCTTCTCAGGGTATCGTAGGTATCCACCAGCAACATGCAGGAGGTGGGGAATATATCCGCATACGCCCGGAAAGCGGATATTTCATCCGGGAAACTCATCACCCAGCTATGGGCGTGGGTCCCCTTGACCCCCAGCCCAAACCACTGGCCTGCCAACACGTTGGAGGTGGAATCGCAGCCGCCTACCACTGCCGCCCGGGCGCCATAAATGCCCGCGTCCGGGCCCTGGGCACGACGCAGGCCAAACTCCAGCACCGCATCCCCCTGGGCCGCGTGAACCACCCGGCTGGCCTTGGTGGCGATAAGGGTCTGGTGGTTCACCAGGGTAAGCAACGCCGTTTCCACCAGTTGGGCCTCCATAATGGGCGCCCGTACCCGCAGCAAGGGCTCATAAGGGAATACCAGGGTCCCTTCCTCCATGCCGTAGATCTCCCCGGTAAAGCGCAGCTCCTCCAACATGTGTAGGAAATCCTCGTCAAACAGGGCCAGGGAGCGCAGATATGCGATATCCTCCTGGGAAAAATGCAGGTCGTTGATGTATTCGATCACAGACTGGGTCCCTGCCATCACGCTATATTCGCTATGGGGGCGGGTCGTCCGAAAGAACAGATCGAATACCGCTTCATTTTGGCTCATGCCATGCTTGTAATAGCCGTACATCATGGTCAGCTGATACAAGTCCGTCATCATGGTAAGGTTACGCATAGCTTTTCCTCCGCCGCACAATACCGGTGCAGTTGCTCCGTATTATTCCGTTTGCTTCTGCTCTTCTTGCGGGCCTTCCCCTTCGTCGGTCCCGTCAGGACGCGCTTGGGCCTCCTCCGTTGGCTGGGGCGCGGCTTCCTTCGGCTTCTCTGCGTCCGGGGCGGCTTCCTGGGTAAAGAACACCGCTTCCACCTGCTCTACCATAACTTCCCCTTCCCCTTGTTCCGGTTCCGGCTGTTCCGCCGCTTCCGCCGGGGCTTCCGCCACCTCCGGCGCAGGCCAGATCAGGCGGCCCAGCTTTTTCTCCTTTGCCCGGCGCACCAGGAAAAAGATGCCGATAATGACCACCGCGACAAAGGACCCAAGCTGGCTCACCCGGATCCCCTGGGCAAACAGCTCGCCCGGCTGGATCAGGTACAAGCTATCTCCCCGCAGGCCCTCCACAAACATTCTCTCAAAGCCATAGAGGAAGGCATAGGTAAAGAACGCATCCCCATCATGCTTAAATTTTTTCCGGTAGCTCCACAGGAACAGGAACACCAAGAAGCACCAAGCGGATTCATAGAAGAACGTGGCCAGGTGATAGGGATTGGAGCAGAGCTCCCCGTTGAAATAGTGCACCCCGTCGATGCGTACGCACAGGGGGAACCAATACAAGGCCCCGTTGTTCACCGGCAGGCCAAAGGCTTCCTGGTTGAAGAAGTTCCCCCAGCGGCCTATGGCTTGGGCCAGCACCACCCCTGGCGCGATGCAATCCATGAGCTTGAGCAGCCGCAATTTCTTATGCCGGCTGGCCAGCCAAAGGCCCAATAAGCCGCCGAGGAGGGCGCCGTAAAAGGCCAGGCCGCCTTCCCAGACATAGAACACCTCGATCAGATGCTGGCTATAGTACTTCCACTCAAAGATCACATAATAGAGCCGGGCGCAAACCACGCCCAGGGGGATCATATACAGGCAGCAATCCAGGATGGTATCCTTGGGAAGGTTCTTGCGCCGTTCCTCCTTGGTGCCAAGCCAAATGGCAATTAAAATACCAATGGCCATCAGCACGCCATACCAATATATATCCTTGCCAAAAATGGTAAACGCTACCCGATCGGGATTGACCATAAATACCTCCTATACCAATCGAATGGTGCAAGTCAGGAGCTCGTCCAACGCCATCCATTTCCAGGCTAAAGCAAGGACGGCCTGATCTGCATTTTCTTATTATACTCCATTCCTCCCCCTAAGGAAAGGGCAATTGCAGTGAATAAAAGATGGCATGGGAATGACGGATTCCCATGCCGAATGAACCGTATTTCTTATGGTACGATCGCGTTTATTTCCGCCAGGTTTTCCGGGGTGGCGGATTCCTGCCGGCCGAAATAGTAGCTAAAGATATCCTCCACCGCCGGCGCGCTGGAGGAGCCGGACCGGCCGTAGGGCACGCACACCACCACCACGATCTCCGGATCGTCGATGGGGCCGAATGCCACGAACCAGGAGGTATTTTCAATATCGATCTGGTTCACGGTGGTGATCTGGGCGGTACCTGTCTTACCTGCCACGCGCTTTTCCGAGGTATCGCTCAAATATTTTTCCCGGAAGGAGGTGGAGAAGTAATTGGCCGCCGTGCCGCCGTCCTCCGGGGACACCACGCCTTTCATGCCTTCATAGACCACGTCCCACACCGCATCCGGCAAGTCGATCTGGTTAAATACCGTGGGCTCGATCTCCTCGATCAGGTTGCCTTCGCTATCCAAAATACGGTCCACGATGTGAGCGTCATATACCGTCCCTTTGTTGGCGATGGCGCTGGCGTACCGGGCCACCGCAATGGGGGTCACCAGGGTCACGCCTTGGCCAAACCCGGTACGGATGGTCTGGGTGGCCTTCCATTGCAGCTCCGTGAGCAGGGAGGAAATGGCGTTGGTCCAATCCTGCCGCTCGATGGTAATGCCCACCGGGATGCCGATCTCGTCGCTGATGATCTGGCGGATCTGGTCGCCCTTGCCTTCCACGCTACCGTCCTGCAGCTCCATCAGCCGCCGGGCGCACCGGTCGATGGCTTCATCCTCCACCTCCATGTGCCGTAGCTCCACAAACTCCGTCAGCTTTTCCTTTAGCTTTCGATAGATCAGGCCGGGCAGGCTGGTCTTTTGCCCGTAGACCTCCACCAGGTTTTCTTCGTTCATCAGCGTATTGTCAAACAATACGTCCTGCTTGCCTACGATGCCTGTAGCCTCGCCGGTAAGCTCGATATTGGTGGGAGAGGTGAGGCCGAAGGCCTCCGCCCAATCGTAAAGCCGCTCGATACCCAGCCGGTACGCCACCTCGCAGAAGTAATAGTTGCAGGAATTTCGAATGGCGTCCACCAGGGTCTGATTTGCATGCTTGGAATGGGCCTGGGACAAATTATCCACATGGCACCGGGGGGCGTTCTGCTCGATGCGGGTGCCGTCCTCGTTGACGATGACGTATTCGTATTCGCAGCTGATCTGCTCGTTCATATCCAATACGCCTTCCGCCACCCCTGCGATGCCTGTGACCATCTTGAAGATACTACCCGGCGCTAGGCGGGTAGAAACGGCCTTATTCAGGGTGGGGGTGGTGATGCCCGCCTCATTTTCCGGGTCCTCGTCGTCCCCAAAGAGGGCTTTGGACTGCTCGGTGGAGAGGCCGCCGGTGAACCAATTGGGGTCAAAGGTAGGGTAGCTGGCCATGGCCAACACGTCCCCGGTCTCCACATCCATCACCACCGCCGCGCCGGTTTTGGCGGTATTGATCTTGGAGACATCGTTATCCGGCGCCAGTTTGGCATAGTCCTCATAGATTTCTGTGCCGGGCTGAAGCCGCTCTTCCTCGCTGGCGGCGATCTCCTCCACCAGCTCCGCCAGCGCCTGTTCCACCGCCGTCTGCAGGTTTACGTCGATGGTGAGCATCACATCGTCCCCGTCGGAGGGGCTTTCATAATCCAGCTCCCGCACAGTGCTCAGGTTCTTATTGATCTCCACGGTTTTGCTGCCCTTGCGCTCGCTGGTAGAGGCGGTCAGGTAGCTTTCCATGGTGCTTTCCACCCCGGACACGCCGATATAATCATCGGCTGCGTATCCCAGGTCTTTCAAGGTCTTCAGTTGCTCCCGGGAAGGCTTCCCCAGATAGCCTAGAATATGGGCCGCTGTGGTACCCCGGGGATAGATCCGGGTGGTGGACTGGGATACCTGCAAGCCGGGCAGCTCGTCCGCCCGCAGCTTGATCTGGGCCACCACGTCCATGCTTACGTCGTAAGCGATGGTAATGGGCTCATAGGCCCGGTAATTGTTCAGGTTCACTTCCTGGCGGATGGAGATGATCTTGTTGGCCTCCGCAAAGGTAAGCTCCTCCGGGATGAACCACAGGGCCCGGAGCTTGTTGTAGCTTTCCTCGGCGGTGGGCCACTGGGAGGTATCCCACAAAGCCTTATCCTTGATGTTCTCATCGTACTCGATGGTAAAGCCCATGGCCTCGCAGAAATTACGATAGCGGGCCACCTGGTTGGCCTTGCTGCTTACCCCCCATTCATAGTACAATTCCCCGGTATCCGGGTCCTGGCGGATATAGGAGGTGTCGATGGTGGTACCGCCTCCCGCCTCGATGATCTCAATGGCCTTCATCAAGGCTTCCGTATAGATGGCGCTGTCATAATCCGTCCGGTTATCCCCATCCCGCAGGAACTCCACGTTGTAGCTATCCTTGCTATAGGCCAGCACCACGCCGTTCCGGTCCAGGATACGGCCCCGGGTCCCTTCCACATCAATGGTGGAGGTGGCTTTAATGGCGGCTTGCTCCGCATATTCCGCGCCGGCGGCCAGGGTCACGTTGCTCAGCTGATAGATCAGGGCGGCCATCAGCAGGAGCAATACGACGCCTAAAATAACGTACCGGCTTCTGGAACCATATTTCATCGGATCCCTCCTCCTGCATGGCGTTCATAATGTTTACGGATCTGCCGCTGCAAGGTAGGCTTCATCAGCAGATGGGTCAATGCACAAAACAGGCCCGTAGCCAGCGTGCAGGGTAAGATATAGGTAAAAAACATTTCAAAATAGCTAAACGTCCCTCCTAAGAGCCGTACCGATACGGCCATTAAATGCTCCTTTCCAAATGCGCAAACAGCAGCGGTAGCGGCAGGGATCACGATATTGTCCGCATAGAACTTTTTATAAAAAAACCCGCCTGCCACCCCGGCCAGCATATAGGCCACGGCCCCCAGGCCGACGGCCCGGCCGAAGAGCACGTCGCTAAGCAGGCCGGCTACCAGGCCCAGGATCAGGCCGTCGCTTTGCCCCAGCAGCACCCCCAGGGACACCAGCAATGCTAAAAGGCAATCCGGCCGGATCCCGAAGAGATGGAACCGGGCGAATAAGAAGCTATCCAAATACAGGGCTACCAGCAGGGAAGCCGCCACCGAAATCCGATACAACCTACTCTGCCTCCTCCTCTTCCTCTTCCGGCCCGTGGGTCAAAATCACCACTTCTTCCAGGCGCAGGAAGTCCACCGTGGGGCTTACCAAAGCGTCCCGGTCCTCCGCATCCTCGCTGGACCTGGACACCTCCAGCACAGAGCCCACGGAAAGGCCCCGGGGAAATACCCCGTCTGCGCCGCTGGTCACCAACACATCCCCGGGAACCAAGTCGTTCCCCATGGGCAGGAAATACAGTTCCATGGTGTCGTCGCCGCCGCCTGCTTCCAGCAGGCCCCGAACAAAGCCGTAATCCCGGGTTCGTTCCACGATCACGCTCACGTCCGACGTGGAGTCGATAATGGCGGTCACCTTGCAGGTGTTGGCGCTTACGCTGGTCACCCGGCCCACCAAGCCCGCGCCGTTGATCACGGCCATATCCTCCTCCACCCCCTGGTTGCGGCCGGCGCCCACGGTAAATTGATTGAACCAGATCCCCTGGCTCCGGCCGATCACCGGGGCGGTGACCCGCTCATATTCCTCCACCGTATCCGCGTAATCCAATAGTTCTTTTAGCCGCTGGTTCTCCTGGCGCAGGTTGTTCAGCTCGTTTTCCATGATTTCATATTGGGCGATGCGCACCTTCAGCTGCTCGTTTTCCCGGTCTGCATCGGAAGTCTTAAACACCCGCTCAAAAAAATCGATAATGCTGTTGGATGCCCGCACAGAAAACCGCTGGATAGGCTGGGCCACTGTATTGATCGCATCCTCCACCCAGGTGACCGCTGCCCGGTTCCCAGCTGTAAAGGCGGCAAGGCCGCCCAGGATCACCAAGGCGATCACCAGGAATATAAAAAGCTTGTTTTTAAACAGATCGCGCATTCTGTCTCCCGTCCCATTCCAGAATAAAAGGAGCGAAAACAACTCTCAGCAACTTGTCCGTCCCAAGAGCCGGCCCCCCTTACTTTAATTTATTATACGGTTTATGGCCATGCAGCGCAAGGCCGCATGGCCATAAGTCACATATTGTTTAAGGATATGCGTTTTTTCTCATGCTTCCATGGTCATATCGGAATACAATCCTTCGGGTACGTCATCCCGCAGATCCAGCCCTTTTAGGGCGCCTAGCACCACGCAGTCCAAGGGGTCCTCCGCCACCCGCACCGGCAAGCCGGTGTCCCGGGACAACATGGCCCCCATGCCGGAAAGCAGGGCGCCCCCGCCAGTGAGGATCAGCCCCCGTTCCAAAATATCCCCTGCCAATTCCGGTGGGGTCTCGGAAAGGGTCTCCCGTACCGCCTGGGCGATCTTGCGCAGCGGCTCTACAATGGCATGGCCGATTTCCCGCTGGCCCACCACCACGGAGGCCGGCAAGCCGGTTTTCAGGTTCCGGCCCCGCACCTCGCAGTGCTCGATGCCCCCTACCTGGGCCCTGCCCAAGGCCAGCTTCAGCTGTTCCGCCGTGCGGCCGCCGATGGTCAATTCATATTCCTCCCGGATATATGCCACAATGGCCTCGTCGATATGGGTGCCCCCCACCCGGATGCTCCGGTGGGCGGCGATGCCGCCCAGGGCCAACACCGCCGCATCCGTGGTACCGCCGCCAATGTCCACCACCATGTTCCCCATAGGGTCCATGGGGGAGACCCCGGCCCCCAAGGCGGCCGCCACCGGCTCCTCCATCAGCAGCACTTCCCGGGCGCCCGCTGCTTTTGCCGCGTCTACCATAGCCCGCCGCTCGATATCCGTGATGCAAAGGGGCAGGCAAAGCATCAGCCGCACCCCCAAGGGCCCGATCTTCCGGCCCCAGGCCCGGCGGATGTAGTGTTTGAGCATGGCTTCGCACAAGGGGCCGTCGCAAATGACCCCTTCCCGCATGGGATAACATACGTTCACGCTCCCCGGGGTCCGGCCTAGCAGTTGGATCGCCTCCTGGCCCACGGAAAGGACCTCCTGTTTATTGCCGGCGCGGACGGTCACCACCGTGGGCTCCCGCAACACGATCCCCTGCCCGCGGATAGCTACCAGGGTATTCACCGTCCCCAGGTCCACCGCGATGCCGCCCCCCAGCGTTCCCATCAATCGATTGGAAAACATATATGGTATACCTCCCCAAAGTTGTCTATCATTGGGAAGTATGTCCAACCTGGCGGTGGTTATACCCGCAAAAATATGCTATACTAAAGAATCCCTTGATTTTCCGGGAAAGCCTTCCTTATTTTGGCAAGAACCGCGTCATACCCTTGCTTTGGGGCCCGTGGAATACGCCGCCTTCCCAAACCGCATGGCGTTGCCCTTGCGTTGGGTTTCTTACGGCGCCGCCCCATTGCCGGCGGCGCCATAAGAAACCATACCCCAGGCTACCCGCCGGCGGCTTTTCCTTTGACTTTCCCGCCCCAAAGATCCATATTGGACAAGGCTGCCACGGCCCGCTCCGTTCTACCCTATCACCCTGGGGCCGGGATAAATCGCCTTGGACGCTGCCCGGGTCCCTTTTTTCCTATTCCAAAGCCATGTATCATGCCCACGGCTTCCTAATAACAGAAAAGCGGGGGGCACCCGCAATCTACAAGTATACGAGGTATCTGTATCATGGAACTCATCCTTGCTTCCCAATCTCCCCGGCGGCGGGAGCTGTTTGAATTGATCGGCCTGTCCTTTACGGCCCTGGTCAGCCCCGCCGATGAGAACATCCCCCTCACCGACCCTGGCTCCTATGTGGAAGCCCTGGCCCTGCGCAAGGCGGAAGCGGTTTTTGCCAGCCATCCAGAGGCCTGCGTGGTGGGGGCGGACACCATCGTATGGCTGGATGGAGAGATCATCGGCAAGCCCCGGGATGAAGGGGACGCCTATCGGATCCTGCGGTCCCTGAGCGGCCGCACCCATACGGTGTATACGGGCCTGGCCGTCCTTGCCCCCGGCAGCCGCCAGATCCTGCACGATACCACCCAGGTCACCTTCCGATCCTTGGAGGACGAGGAGATCTGGGCCTATATCCGCAGCGGCGAGCCCATGGACAAGGCGGGGGCCTATGGGGTCCAGGGCCTGGCGGCCATATTGGTGGAGCGGATCAATGGGTGCTATTTCACCGTGATCGGCCTGCCGGTGCCCAAGCTCTATCTTGCCTTACGGCAGCTGGGCATCCGGCCAAAGGGGATGTAGCCATGTTCAGCATGTCCCAATTCCTCTCCTATGTGGCCGTGGTGGACCTGACCCCCGGCCCCAATACCGTCACCGCCATGAGCAACGGCATCCGCTTTGGCCTGAAGGGCACCGTCCCCTTCCTTTGCGGCCTGTTCTGCTGCCAGTCGTTGATCATGGCCCTGGCCGGCTGTTTCAGCGCCTTTTTATTCCAGTATCTGCCCTGGGTCAAGCCTTTTATGCAGGTGGTGGGCGCCGCCTATATGCTGTTCCTGGCCTACAAGATCTACCGCAGCGGCAGCGTGGGGCAACAGGAAGGGCCTGCCCAGCCCATCAGCTTTTGGGGCGGGGCGCTGATACAGTTCCTCAACCCCAAAATGCTGCTCTTTGCCTTGACCAGCATGTCCGTCTATATCCTGCCCCATTTTCACACCCTGCCGGCCATCGCCGCCAAAGCCATAATCATTCCCATCGGGGGCGTGATCAGCTGCACCCTGTGGGCCTCCTTCGGGGCCTTGCTCTGCGGTTTTTATAACCGGCATACCAAAGCGGTCAACCTTTTGATGGCATTGGCCCTGGTCTATTGCGCCGTCGCGTTGTTTTTATAACGCATCAGCCCTGATGCATCTGCTTGGCCAGCTCGTAGATCAGGATGCCCGCCGCCACGGAAGCGTTCAGGCTTTCCGCGAAGCCGTACATGGGCAGCCGGTATTTGTGGCATTGGGCGGCCACAGGGTCGCTGACGCCGCTCCCCTCGTTGCCGATCACCAACACGCACCGCTCCCCCACCTTGGGCAGGGTATCCCCGCCCTTCAAATGGCCGCAGATGCAGGTAAACCCCTGCTGTACCAGACGGGGGATCTCCCCCTCCAATTCTCCCTGCCATACGGGCAAATGGTAGATGCTGCCCATGGCCGCCCTTAGGGGCTTGGGGGCGTAGGGGTCCGCGCACCCGGCCCCCAGCAGCAGCCCCGCCGCCCCCATAGCGTCCGCCGTACGCAGGATGGTACCCAGGTTCCCCGGGTCCTGTACCCGGTCCAGGGCAACGATCATGCCGGCGGGATAGTAGGCCGGAATGGGGGTAGCCGGGGTTTGGACCGTGGCGCACACCCACTGGGGGGTTTCCGTCAGGGTTAGGCTTTCCATGACGCTGCGGCTCACCGTATACACCATAGCGCCGCTGCCGGAAAGCACCGCAGCCATGAGCTCATGGCCCTCCTCAATGAAGGCGTCCTGAAAGGTGGCGCCGGACACGATGGCCTCCCGCACCAGCTTCTCCCCTTCGATAAAATGCAGGCCCTGTTCCGCCCGTCCCTTCCGGTTTGCGAGGCTCCTGGCCCGCTTTACCTTTTCGTTCCGGGTGCTGTCGATGCGCATGTCCATTCCCGCTCCTTCCCTGCCGCCGGCAAGGGCCCCAACAGGCCCTGCCTTTTTTGTATAAATAAACGAAAAAGCAGGGTCGCCTGCTTTCTCGTTTTGTTTCCATCTAAATTATGCCAAAGCAGCCTTGGCGGTCTCCGCCAGCTTCTCAAACGCGGGCATATCGTTTACAGCCAGGTCGGCCAGGACCTTGCGGTTTACATCTACGCCAGCCTTCTTCAGGCCGTCGATCATACGGCTATAGCTCAGGCCGCACAGGCGGGCGCCAGCGTTGATACGGGCGATCCACAGCTGCCGGTATTCCCGCTTCTTCAGCTTACGGCCCACATAGGCGTAAGCCATGGACTTCATTACCTGCTGGGAGGCGCTGCGATACTGCTTGCTCTTGGCGCCATAGTAGCCCTTGGAAAGCTTAAAGACCTTACGACGCTTCTTTGCGGCGTTTACTGCTCTTTTGATACGTGCCATGGTTCCTCTCCTCCTTACTTATACGGGATCAGCTCGCGGATCTTCTTGGCTTCGCAATCGGCGATATAGCCGGTCTGGCGCAGGCCGCGAAGGCGCTTGGTGCTTTTCTTGGTGAGGATATGGCTCTTATAGGCCTTGCCTCTTTTGATCTTACCAGTCTTGGTAAGGCTGAAGCGTTTGGCAGCACCCCGGTGGGTCTTGATCTTTGGCATGGGGTATTCCTCCTGTTGAAAGTTAATTGTTTTTCGGTGTTAATATCATGAACATATTGCGTCCCTCCTGCTTAGCAGGCCGGTCGATCGCAGCATTGTCCTTGACCATTTCGTAAAAGGTGTTCATTACATCCAGCCCGATGTCTCCGTGCTTGGCCTGCCGGCCCCGGAAGCGGATGGATACCTTGACCTTATCGCCATTGGTGAAGAACTTGATGGCGTTTTTGGCCTTGACCTCCATATCGTGAACATCGATGGTGGCGCTTAGGCGAATCTCCTTGAGTTCGATCACCTTTTGGTTTTTACGCTGTTCCTTCTCGCGTTTCCCCTGTTCAAATTTGTATTTTCCATAGTCCATGACCTTGCATACTGGGGGTACGGCGTTAGGGGCGATCTTGACCAGATCCAGGCCCGCTTCATCTGCCATACGCATGGCCACATCCAGGGATACAACGCCCTGCTGATTGCCCTCCGCGTCGATCAGGCGCACTTCCTTGTCGCGGATTTGTTCATTGATGAACAGCTCATCCTTAGCGATGGTGGACACCTCCATTAAAAAATAAATTAGCGGGCATAAACAGCCCGCTATCCTGCGAAAATAACCAAATCCTTTGGTTTGCCATAACCGCGCCTGGCCGATGCCGGCGGGTGAGAAGCGGGCAGCTCCTGCTTTGCCTTAGCTATTATATGCCTCCCGCCGCCCAAAGTCAAGGCTTTTTTCAAAAAGCAGCTTTTGTTTTACCTGCTCCGCACCCATTCTGCCACCGCAGGCAGCACATCCCGGTTCCGGAAGAATACGTTGGAAAACTCCGCCTCCGTCAGGGGCGCCGTACGGGTCCCCACCTCGATGGTCACCGAGGGGATCTTCCGCTGAAGCATGGCCCAGTCCTTGTAGCCGCCAAAGCTGTCCCCGCTATCCCCCAGGGGCTCGTAGGCGCTGACCTCCTTGATGGCCTCCGCCAGGTGCATGGAAGCGGCGTTTACAGCCGGGTCTTCCCCGAATTCCCAATAGATGGCGCTGCCGGTGGCGTGATAGCTCAAGGTGGCGTCAAAGGCATACCGGTCGGTATAAGCCACCAGGGCCTGGGTCTCCGGCTCGCTTTCCGGGGCCTCCCCCCGGTAGTTCATAAAGGAAGGGGCTTGGGTGGTATCGATATTCTCCCACAGGGCGTCAAAGTTCCGGTTCAGGTCCACCCCCCTGGCATTGGCCTGCCATTGGGACAAATACACCGTGCCCGTATCCACGCTCAAGCCCTTTTCCCCATCGCTGGTATAAATTTCCAGGATGGATTCCGGCATGGTTTCCCCCTGTTGGATGGTCACGCCATCCGGGTTGGTCATGGGCAGGATATGGAAGCACACCTCCGCCTCCCCGCCCTGCTGCAAAAGCCGCTCTGCCAGCGCCGTGCATAGCAACGCCGTCATATGCTCCCGGGCATGGATGGACCCCTGCACGAACACATGGTGGGGCGCCTCCACATCCCCGATGACGATCACCTGTAATTCCCGGCCCTCCAGGCTTTGGCCGGCGCTCTCCAAAAAGCACAGGGACGGGTACTGGGCCGCCAGGGCGTCCAGGTCCTGCAACATCTGTTCATAGGAATACTTTTCCACCGGCTGCACCACCTCCAGCCCAAAGGCGGCATAATCCTCCACCTTTAAATAGCCGGCAATGGCATACCCGATCTGGCCGTTGTCCAGCTGTACCCGGGCAAACCGCTGGCTTTGATAGCCCAGCACTTTGACCCGGTCTCCAGGCAATAGGGTGCCGATCAAATCGGACTTGGAGGAGGAGCTTTCCCGCAGGTTAATCCCATCCTCGCATTCCACCACAAAGATATCCTCCGTCACATAAGGCCCAGGCGTAGGGGACGGGGTTGGCAGAGCCTCCGCCTGGGGCGTCTGCTCCACCGGTTCATACTGCACGTCCGTCACATCCACGATCTGGGACGACGGGGAGCAGCCGCCCAGCAAAACTGCCGCAAGGATCAAACCCAAGGTTCTTTTCATGTTGCTCCTCCCAAGATAAGATGTCGCTTCGTTTCAGGCCCCCAGCCAGCGCCGGCAATACGCCGCAGCCTGCTCCAACACGTCTTCCCCCTTCACCGCGTTGGTCAGGGCCGCGCTGCCCTGGGCCATATCCGGCTTGCCGCCGCCCCGCCCCCCGGCGAGGCCGTTGACCGCCAAACACAGTTCCTTCATGCTGGCCTCCACCCCGGCGCTCCGGGCCAGCTGGTAATACAGGGTATCTCCCTTCCGGCTGAACAGCAGGGCCACCACGCCCGCTTCCCCGCATAGCTTTTCCGCCAGCAGCTTCAGCTCCCCCATATCCAGCCCTTCCAGCAGGGCCGCCGCCAGCCGGATGCATCCCAGGGCCTCCCCGTTGGCCAGCAGCTCCCCTGCCCGGTACGTCAGCAATTCGCCGGTGCGCTGCTTCAGCTCCCGCTTGCAGTTGGACAACTCGTCCCCCTGGCGCGCCACCGCCTCCACCACGTCTTCGCTTTTGGTGGAAAACCGCCGGGCCAGCTTGTCCAGCTCCGTCTTTTCTTGCCAGGCCCGTTCTACCCCCCGCATCCCGCAAGAGAACCACAGCCGGGTGCCGCCCTTATACTTGGCCGCGCTGTCCAAGTGGATGTAGCCGATCTCCCCAGCGTATGCCACATGGGTGCCGCAACAGGTGCAGGAATCCACCCCCGCCACATAGACGATGCGTACCGGGCCGGTTAAGCCCGCCGCTTTTTTCCGCAACGTCATCCCTGCTAGATCCGCCCCATCCACCACTTGGACCCGGGTGGGCAGGTTCCGCTGTACTGCCTGATTGGCGGCCAGCTCCAGGGCGTGGAGCTTTTCCTCATCCAAGAATATATCCAAATCCAGGGTAACGTAATCCGCCGCCATGTGAAATCCTACATTTTTTGCCCCAAAAAGGGTATAAGCAAGGCCGGAAAGCACATGTTCCCCGCTGTGCTGGGCGCTATGATCCCGGCGTAGATCCTCCCGGGCCTTGACCAGCACCTGCGTTCCCGGCTGAATGGGCCGGTCCGTCCGATGAAACACCAGGTCTCCTTCCTCCCGGGCATGGGTGACCTCTGCCATTACCGCCCCGGTTTCTATATGGCATAGCTGCCCCTGGTCGCTGAGCTGTCCGCCCCCTTCCGGGAAGATCACCGTGGCGTCCAAGCAGATCTCATACCCATCCTGATCCTCTCGGCATTCCAATACCCGGGCCGTGCAGGAAAGGGTATCCTGCTCTTCCCGGGGATAATACAGTCGTTTTGTCATGATGTGTCTGTCTCCTGCTCGTTACATTTCTAATATATCATAATTATATATTAAGCAGGCATTATTAGCCAATTATTTACAAATTGGTAAAAAAGAGGAAGGCTATTGCCTTCCCCTTTGGAAATCCCTGCTGTTAGTTGATGCCCACGTAGCTGACCCGTTTTTCATACAGGGTAACGGGGATCTCTTCCCGCCAAGCCGCCAGGGTCTCCTGATAGACCTCGTTCTGCTTCTGGCTGTTCAAATAGTTGAGGATCTCTTCCTCCACCTCTTCAAAGGCCAAAGGCTCCGTGGAAACATCCTTGCACCGGCGGATAATATGGTAGCCATTGCTCCCCTCTACGATGCCGGAGGTATCGCCTTCCTCCTTCAGCTCCATGGCAGCGTCATAAAAGGCCTTGTCATACACGCTGTCAAAGCCCTCGCCGATCAGATAACCCAGGCTCTTGTTGGGCTCGTTGGTCATGCCGGGGTCCTCGCCATAATCCTCGATCAGCTTATCGAAATCCTCGCCGGCCTGCACCTTTTCCAGCACCGTCTCCGCCAGGGCTTTGGAATCCCGGAAAGAAGCGGAAGAAGAATCGGACAGGGTATCCTCGCTGGATTCATCCTGGGTGGCCTCGTCGTTCATGATGAGGATATGCTTCACATAGAACAGGCCTTCCGGCGCCACCAAGGGCTCTACCTCACCATAGTAAGAATAGTACTGGGAATCCGTATAATACGCCACGGGATCAGCGGCATATTCTTCCTTCTGGGCTTCTACCTGCTCGTCATACCAGGCCCGAACCTCTTCCTCGGTCACGGAAGGCACCTTGGCCTTCTCCTGCTCCACCACCTTATTGCCCAGGGCCTGATCCAAGGAACCCTGTTCTGTTTCTTCCTTCACCTGGGCAAAGGTAACGCCTGCGGATTTATATGCTGCATCAAAGGCCTCGATGGCAGCGGCTTCCCGCTCATTTTCATCGGCAATGCTATCGTCCATATAGCTGCTCAGGTAGGAATCCAGGATGGACTGGGCGGATTCCATGGCCTCAGCGGTTTCTTCCTCAGTGAGGGTAATATTTTGGCTATGGGCAACCGCCAAGGGCAAAGAAGCTTCTACCAGGTCGTCAAAAACCATGGCCCGGGCTTCTTCCAGGCTTTCAGCGGTAGAGGTATCCACCATGCCGTAGGAGGAATACGTATCAAACAGGTTTGCAAACTGGGAATAGGAAATCTCCACATCCCCGACCTTTGCAACCACGGGGTTGGAAATCACCGCGCTGCATCCGCCCAGCATCAGCACCGCCAATGCCAATGCACAAATGCGCAAAATGGTCTTTTGGTTGTTCATAATCAGTTGCGATCTCCTTTGTTTTTGCCCGATGGGCATATCATCAGCCTTATCATTTTATACGCTGGCCAGCAGCCTGTCAACCGCCGACATGATTCTGCCAAGTTTTTGTAGAAAGAAATTTGAGAATAAGCTATAATAGGAAAGGATATGCGCCGCAAAAAGGGCTTAATGAAAGAAGATTCCCTTGCCACTGGGTTTGCTTTCACCTTTTGCGGAGCCGATTGGAGGTGCGTGTGTTGAAGCATATACCCAATACCCTTTCCGCAATCCGCTTGATCATGGTGGGGATATTTGCCTATTTTTTTCAACAGGAAAACTATCTGGCCGCTGTTTTGGTTTACGGCGCTGCTTTTTTAACGGATATCTTAGACGGGTACCTGGCCCGACATTTTCACTGGATCACGAATTTAGGCAAGATCCTGGACCCCCTGGCGGACAAGCTCATGTTGCTATGCGCCCTGTTCTGCTTTTATTGGGCGGGCTGGCTTCCTCTCTTCATCCCCCTTGTGGCCGCGATCAAAGAGCTGGCGATGTTGTTGGGCGGCCTTATGGTCCTGGGAAAACGGAAACTCGTAGTGGTCTCCGATTGGTGGGGAAAATTCGCAGCGGGGTTTTTCAATGTAAGCGTTTTGTTGACCCTGATCGCCAATCTGGGCAAGCTGCCCTTTTTGCATAGCATTACCCTGCCTTTATTCTGTCTCGCCATTCTCTTTGCCTGCATTGCCTGCGTCCACTACGCCCGCACCCAGGTGCTCAACAGCGGCAGCCAGGCTACCTCAAACCCAAAAGGACGCTAAATTATCCCCTGGCTCCAGCCGTCTTAAGCTGGATTCCCTTCTTAATATATAATTCTTTTTAGGATTACAAAGCCGGCCCTTCCCCAACCTGGGAACGGCCGGCTTGGCGTTTCTATGGTCCCTGCGCGCTCCCCGTCATTTGCCGGCCGGTACTCCTCCGCCGCCGTCTAGGTGCAGGTGGTGCGTTAAGGGCAGCGGGGGATATTGCATATGCATTCCCTTACCACCCCATCCATGGTTCGCGCCTTCGCCCCATGGGTAGGACTTCCCCCTTCCCCAAAGCTCCCTTCCAGGGCCTTGCACAGGGCCCCTCCGCTATGGTCAGGGGATAGGGCCATAGAAGCCGTGCCAGGCTTCTTGAAACGGACGGGGGCTTTGGCTCTCGCCTATTAATAGGAAATAATATACTTTATTCAACAAATAAAAATGCCGCCTGGCCATCGCCGGCGGCAAAGGAGTCCTTGGTCGTTAGGGTAGTAAGGTCCGAATGAATTCGCAGGCGGTATTGACCCCGCTCACCACTGCGTTGGAGCTAATGGTGGCGCTGGTGACTGCATCCACATCCGTACCCAAAGCCACAGGGGCTTCCAGGCCAGCAAATTGATCGGTAAAGGCCGCATCCCGAGTCTTGGCGCCCAACCCCATGGTCTCGGAAAAGTTTGGGCCGCCCACGCTGATGCCGGTGATGATCCCCGCCGTATCCATGCCAACGGTTACCTGGATCTCGCCGCCGTAGCCCTTGGTGGTGGCCTGGGCTACGTACCCCACCGTCTCGCCGCCAGCAAGGCCTTGGTAACAGCTATCCAGGCCGGCGCCTTCCGGCAGCTGGACAGCTTGAAACTCCTCCGCTTGGGCCAGCACGGCCCGGCGGGCCTCTTCATCCTTGATGCGTGTCTGCTGTTGGATAACCGGGGCGGTCAACTCATTGGTAAAGCCCAATAGTAGCCCCGCAACCAGGGCGATCAAGCCAAGGGTGATCCATGCAGGCAGTCCTTTTTTCATAAAACGAATACGCTCCTTTGAAGGCAAGATATAGGAATGTTATTTTTTTTCGCGCTTTGAATGATCTATCGCTTCCATAGCAGAAATGGTAGCTTTGGCGGCTACGCCTGTAATCATCCCTGTTATTATAGCGGAAACCAACAGGATTGGCAAGTAGGAAAGCACCGGGGCGGTGCCAACCACCAGGGCAGCTACCGCTAACTGGCCCAGATTGTGGCACACCGCGCCGCCAACCGAAACGCCGATCAGGCCCATGCCAGGGAGCCGGCGAAGGCCCCACATAGCGCAAAGGCTGCATATACCCCCAGCCAAGCTGTATAAATATGCGCTGGGTGTGCCAAAAAGCAAGCCGCTGAGCAGCACTTTACCCAGCATCAGCCAGACAGTCTGCTTCTCTCCCAACATATATAAGCCGAAAAGCAGCACCGTATTTCCCAGCCCCAGTTTGACGCCCGGCAACCCTGGGGCAATGGGCAAGACTGATTCTACATAGCCCAGCACCAACGCCAGTCCGATAAGCAGGCCAAACCGAGCCATATTCTTGGCCTTCATTCTCCCTCCTCCACCAGCTCTACACTCACCTGGTTTGGCAAGCATACGATCCATCTCCCCAGGGGCCGCAGTTGGGTCTCCCCGGGAATCAAGGGGCTTTGATGGACGCAGTCCTGATTGGGGCAGCTGGCTGCCTTCATATAGGCCTGCCCCTGTTGGATCACCAGCAGGTTCCAGCTTCCATCCGCCTGTTGGATTTGGATCTCCTGGTCCTCTGCCAAGGATACCTCCCGATACAGGGACTCCCCCACATAGATCCGCAAACGATCCCCCCCAGCGCCCCCATGGAAAACCAGGGCAGCGATCCCCGCCAAGGCTAAGGCCCCCAAAAGCAGCCAGATATCCTTGCCTGTCAGCAACCGAACCGTCCCTTTCCCCACGGAGGCGTCCTCCTCTCTGCGAATCCAATGCTAAGCTCCCTGCCGCTTGCCTTTCGCCGCAAAGCAAAAGGGGCCAGCTGCAATGGAACACAAAATAATTATAGAAAAAAACTATATTATATCAAATTTTATAGATCTTCTGCCTCAATCTTTACCGGGGCTCCACCCTGGACCCAAAACAGCCGCCAGCCTGCTTCCAGGCCGTTGGGAATAGCGGCTTTCAGCTTCTTAGCATCCTGCGCCTCCACCCGCAGCGAAATGCCGCAACCAGCCTGAACCGCCCGCAACGTAGGCATTACACAAACAGGCACCCGGTCTTTAAACCGCCGCTGTGCGGCGATGGCCTCATGGGTAGATTCAAAGGACAGCATGTAATACGTATCCGCGCGCATAGCATCCCTCCTGTTTTTTTCATTATAAGATATTGTGTTTTGTCCGGCAATGGGCTATCATTATTATAGATAATTCCCAATGAAAAGGAGTTTTTTCCGTATGGCACATTACATTGACGCAATGGGCAAAGCCTGCCCCCAACCCGTTATCTTAGCCAAGCAAGCCCTGGACGCTGGCCAGGTCCCTTTGACCATCGACGTAGATAATCCCACCGCCGTGGAAAACCTCAAGCGTATGGCGGCCAGCCGGGGCATCGAGGCCCAGGTTTCCGAAGCGGGCGGCCGCTATTCCGTCACCTTCCAGCAAAGTGGTCAAGCCGCCCAAGCCCAGGCTCCAAAGGGCGCCTATGGGGTATTCATCGGCAAGGATTGGGTAGGCGATGGCGACACAACCCTAGGTGGCAACCTGATGAAGATGTTCCTTTACACCCTTTCCCAGAGCGAGGATGTCCCCGCCGCCCTTCTGTTTATGAACGGCGGCGTTAAGCTGCCTGCCGGGGATGCGGCGGATGTGATCGACAGCATTCGGGCCCTGGAGCAAAAGGGTACCACCGTGCTGGTATGCGGCACCTGCCTGAATTTCTTCGGCATCGCCGACAAGCTACAGGTGGGCACTGTAAGCAATATGTACGATATCGTATCCAAAATGCAGGCCTGCGATAAAGTCATCACCGTGTAAAGCGGGATACGCTGTTCAAGACCTGAAAAAAGTGGCGATACGGCCACTTTTTTCAGGTCTTTTTTATGGCGTCCGTCTCAATCTCCAAAGCCGGTGCCCACATCCCGGGCCGCCCGGATCAGGGGATGGTCCGTAGGCAAAAACTTGGTCTTGCTGGCCGCTTCCGCCAGGGGCACGGCCACGATGGCCCCGTTTTGCATGGCCACCATGTTGCCATAGCGTTTTTCCATGATCAGCTGGGCCGCACCCGTGCCGAACTGGGTGGCCAGCACCCGGTCGTAGGGGCAAGGCGGGCCGCCCCGCTGATAGTGCCCCGGAATGGTGACCCGGGTCTGTTGGCCGGTCAGGGTTTGCAGCTCCTTGGCGATACGGTAGGAAATGGTAGGATAGTCGCTTCGCTCCTTCAGCGCCCGGCGCTCGTCCTCGGAAAGCAAGGCGTCCCCCTTTGCCACCGCCCCTTCCGCCACCGCCAGGATGGAATAATGCCGGCCCTGGCGCTTGCGCCGCTCAATGGTCTCCGCCACGGATTCCAGATCGTAGGGGATTTCTGGGATGAGGATCACATCCGCCCCGCTGGCGATGCCTGCATGAAGGGTGAGCCATCCCGCGTCCCGGCCCATCAGCTCCACGATGAAGATCCGCCGGTGGGAACTGGCGGTGGTGTGGATATAGTCCATCACATTGGTGGCAATATCCACCGCGCTCTGGAAACCAAAGGTCATTTCCGTGCCGTAGATATCGTTATCGATGGTTTTTGGCAGGGTGATCACGTTCATGCCGGCGTCCATGAGCAGCTTGGCGCTCTTCTGGGTGCCGTTGCCTCCCATTACCACCACGCAGTCCAGGTTCAGCCGGGTATAGGTGTCCAGCATGGCGGGCATCATATCGTTGCCCTCCGCATCCAAAATGGCCTGGCCGGGGATATATTTTTGCCGGGACGTTCCCAGCAACGTGCCTCCAACGCTAAGGATGCCGGAAAAATCCTTGGCCTCCATAAAGCGGTAATCGCTTTCCGCCAAGCCCCGGTATCCGTCGTACATGCCGAAGATCTCAATATTTTCCACATATTGGGTCAATGCCTTCCCCACGCCCCGAATGGCTGCATTCAAGCCCTGGCAATCCCCGCCGCTGGTGAGGATGGCTACGCGAGTCTTTCGCTTCATAAATGGACCGCCTCCTTGTCTGCTTGCTTCATCAAAGCCGGTCAATATATACCCGCTATGACGCTATAATAAGTATAGCATACCCGGCCCCTATGCAATAGCCCCTTCTTCCCGCCCCCTTGCCGTTTCATTCCAAACGGCGCCCCAGCCCGCCCCTTCTCCATCCTTTTCCCCCGCCCTGCCGCCTGGGGGGGTATTCCCGATATCTTTACAAAATCCTTCCTACCCTGTTGACAAGCGGCGAAGGCCGGCTTATAATATATATGAACAATTGCTCATATGAAAGGATGTTGTTCTATGATCCATTACGACCAAGCGCCCCAATGCGAATTTATCCACGCCCACCCCGAGCTGGTCCAGCGGATCCAGCAGACCCTCCCGGACGAGGGGGTATTATGCGACCTGGCGGAATTGTTCAAGGTATTTGGGGATTCCAGCCGGATCAAGCTATTGCAGCTGCTCATGGAGGGAGAGCTTTGCGTATGCGATATGGCCCAGTTGCTGGGCATGAGCCAAAGCGCCGTATCCCATCAGCTGCGGGTGCTTAAAGCGGCGGATCTTGTAAAGTTCCGGCGGGAAGGGAAGGCGGTATTTTACTCCCTGGCGGACGAGCATGTGCGCACCATCATCAGCAACGGCATGGAACATGTATTGGAATAACCTTGTGATCTTCATCTTGCAATCATTATCTTAGGAGGAGCTCTCAAATGCGGAAAACCTTCGTCATGGAAGAACTGGATTGCGCCAACTGCGCAGCCAAAATGGAAGCGGGCATTCAGCAAATTGACGGCGTGGAAAGCGCCAGCATCAGCTTCCTGACCCAAAAGCTCACCATCAGCGCCCCCGAGGAGCAGATGGAACGCATCCTACAGGAGGCGGCCAAGATCTGCCGCCGGATCGAACCGGATTGTCGGATCCGCTTGTAGGGATGGGGCGCGGAGGAAATCGGCTATGACAAAGAAACAAAAGCGCATCGCCCTGCGGGTGGCCGTCAGCGGCCTGATGCTGGCGCTGGGATATTTGGTCCCGGATGGACTCTCCCTGTATCTGTTTTTGCCGGCCTATGTGCTGATCGGTTACGACGTATTGTACCATGCCGGCCGGAACCTGTTTACCGGGCAGCTCTTCGATGAGAATTTCCTCATGTGCCTGGCCACCGTGGGCGCCCTGGCCACCGGGGATTATCCGGAAGCGGTGTTCGTGATGCTGTTTTACCAGGTCGGGAGCCTGTTTGAAAGCTACGCGGTGGGCCGTTCCCGGGCCTCCATCGCAGAGCTGATGAACATCCGGCCGGATATGGCCCGTGTGGTGCGGAATGGGCAGCCCCAAGAGGTAGCGCCGGAGCAGGTGCAGGTAGGCGAAACCATCCTGGTGGCCCCTGGGGAACGGGTGCCCCTGGACGGGGTGGTCTCCCAAGGGGAAAGCGCCCTGGATACCAGCGCCCTTACCGGCGAATCCTTGCCCCGGAATCTGGGCCCTGGGGACGAAGCCCTTAGCGGCTGCATCAACCAAAGCGGGCTGTTGGAGATCCAGGTCACCAAACCCTTTGGCCAGTCCACGGTGAACAAGATCCTGGAGATGGTGGAGCATGCAGCATCCAAAAAAGCCCGTACCGAAACCTTTATCACCCGCTTTGCACGGTACTATACCCCTTGCGTGGTGGTATGCGCCCTGCTGCTTTGCCTGCTTCCGCCCCTTTTCACCGGCCAGCCCTTTGCTATTTGGCTCCGCCGGGCATTGATCTTCCTGGTGGTCTCCTGTCCTTGCGCCCTGGTGATCTCCGTGCCCCTGGGATTTTTCGGAGGCATCGGCGGCGCGTCCCGCCAGGGCATCCTCATCAAGGGCAGCAACTATTTGGAAGCCTTGGCCCATGCCCAGATCGTTGCCATGGATAAGACGGGTACCCTCACCCAGGGCCGCTTCTCCGTACAGGCTTGCTATCCCGTTGCCGGCGTAGACCAGGCTACTTTGCTGGAAACGGCGGCGCTGGCGGAATGCTATTCCTCCCACCCCATCGCCCAGTCCCTGCGGGAGGCTTGGGGGCAGCCCCTCCAAGACCAACCGGTGGAGCAGGTACAGGAGCGTTCGGGCCACGGGGTGCGGGCCATGGTGCGCGGGGTCTGGGTGGCCGCCGGCAGCGAAAGCTATCTTTCTTCCCTTGGGTTTCACCCGGCCACCCATGGCGAGCATGTGGGCACCCTGGTGCATGTTGCCCGCGGCGACGCCTATCTTGGCTATATCCATATCGCAGACCAGCTGAAACCCGACGCGATCCAAGCCCTTTCTAACCTGCGGGCTGCTGGCGTGGAAAAGTTGGTGATGCTCACCGGGGATTCCACCCCTGTGGCCGCCCATATCGCCGCGCAGCTGGGGTTGGATGAATTCCATAGCGAACTATTGCCTGAGGACAAGGTGGCCTATATGGAGGCCCTACGCGCCCAGTTGCGCAATGGGACGCTGGTATTCGTGGGAGACGGTATCAACGACGCCCCGGTATTGGCCCAAGCGGATGTGGGAATCGCCATGGGCGGCTTAGGCAGCGATGCCGCCATCGAGGCTGCGGATGTGGTCATCATGGACGACCATCCTGCCCGGATTCCCATCGCCATCTCCATCGCCCGCAGGACCATGGCCATCGTGCGGCAAAACATCGTGTTTGCCCTAGGGGTAAAAGCCATCGTATTGCTCATGGGCGCCCTGGGCGTGGCCACCATGTGGGAAGCCGTATTTGCAGACGTTGGGGTGTCCGTTATCGCCATCCTCAACTCCATGCGGGCCCTGAAAATAAAAAAACAGTAGGTTTACAAAATCCAAACGCGCCGCCTATGTGGGGCCCGGCCATGGTTGCTTTGGCCAGGCGCCCAACAAGGCAGCGCGTTTTGTTGATTTCTCTTTCCCTGGCCTATGACTGGGCCAGATCAGCCTCTTGTAGCTCCGTTTCCCCCTTACGCCGGGCCATAAGCCTTCGATATACCACAAAGTAAAATGCCAGCTCCACCAGGAAAGTCACGATCCAGGATACCGGATAGGATAGATATAACATCTCTAACGTACGGTTGGCTGCGAAAATGGTGTAGATCCATACGATCCGCAGGCCGCATGCCCCGCATAGCACCACCACCATGGGGGTAAAGGAAGACCCCATGCCCCGCATGGAGGCCACCATCACGTCGATGAAGCCCATGAAGAAATACACTGTATTCACCATGAACATCCGCTGAATGCCGTATTCCACTGCGGCGGGATCATCCGGCAGGTAAATCTCCAACAGGAACTGGTCTGCTGCAAGGAAGGCTGCGGACATGACCACCCCCACCAGGAACACAACGCTTAGGCAGATCCAGGTGATCCGATGGATTCTGTGGTATTGGCGGCCGCCTACATTTTGGCCCACAAAAGCCAAGGCTGCCTGGGAGATGGCGTTCATAGCGGTATAGATGAAGCCCTCCAGGTTGCTGGCGGCAGCGCTGCCGGCCATGGCCAGAGCGCCGAAGGAATTGATGGAGGACTGGATCAGCACGTTGGAAATGGAGAACACCGTGCTTTGCAGCCCCGCCGGCAAGCCGATCCGCAGGATCGCCCAAACCTTATCCGGCTTAAGGGCCAACTGTTTGGGATGAAATTGCAAGCAACCTTCCGTACGCATCAAACACAGGATGATCAGCCCGGCGGAGATATACTGGGAAATCACCGTGGCGATGGCAACGCCCGCGACGCCCAGGTGGAACCGGATCACCAGGACCAGGTTCAAAATCACGTTGACCACGCCGGCTATGGACAAATAATACAATGGCTGGCGGGTATTGCCCACCGCCCGCAAAATGGACGCGCCAAAGTTATACACCATGCTGGCCGGGATGCTCAGGAAGAAAATGCGCAGATATAGGGCGGATTGCTCCAGTACCTCCGCAGGGGAATCCATCCACTCCAGCATGGTGCGGGAGGCGAAGAAGCCAAAGGTGCCCACGATCACGCCCAGAATCAGGCTCAGGGAAAAGGCCGTATGGATGGTCTCGCTTACTTCGGTGTAGTTTTTCGCCCCATAATGCTGGGCCACCGCTACGCTAACGCCTACGGACAAGCCCAAGAATAGGTTGACCGTTAAATTTACCAGGCTGGAAGTGGAGCCCACCGCCGCCAACGCGGTACTGCTGGCAAACCGGCCCACCACAATAATATCCGCCGCATTGTATAATAGCTGCAAAAGCCCTGTAAAGATCAAAGGCAACGAATAGGTTATGATCTTTTTCAAAAGCGGGCCATGGCACATGTCCACTTCATACTTGCTGCGCTGCAAATTCTTATCCAAGGTTTAGCCAAACCTCCATTCCTTCCGTATACGTGGTATTTCCGTCCTCCAGGATAAAGTATGCTTCCGCTCCATAGGACGTCGCCAGGGGGAGCCCGCCTTCCACTCCCAGGGCGAAACAGGCGGTGCTCAGGGCGTCCGCCAGCAGGCTGCTCTTGGCCAATATGCTGACGGATAGCACCCCGTTTTGTATGGGGTACCCGGTGTGGGGGTCTAGAATATGATGGTATCGGATTCCATCCAAGTCAAACCCCCGCTCATATACGCCGCTGGTCACCAGGCTATATCCGCTTTGCAGGGAAACTATGCCCGCCGCGTTGCCATATTGGCCGCCTGGATCCTGTATGGCGATCTGCCAGCTGCTATGGTTTTCATTTTGGCCTAGCGCCTTTACATTCCCCCCGATATTTATCAATGCGTCAGTAACGCCCCGGTCCGCAAGAAACGAAACCAGGGCATCCGCTACATATCCCTTTGCGATACCCCCCAGGTCAATAGACTGCCCAGCGCCCAAGCGCACCCCTGCTGCGGTGATGGAGACCTGGGTATAATCCACCAGCGCGGCCGCCTGGGCCAGCGCTTCTGCTCCGGGTAGCGCAGGCTGCTCTGCCTTGAAATCCCACAGGGCAGATGCCGGGGCAATGGTCACGTCAAACCAGCCGTCGCTATCTTGGGCAATGGCCTGGGCCATTTCTAAAATGGCCAGCGTTTCCTCGCTTACAGCCACCCTTTCCCCCTGGGCATGGTTCAACCGCCATACGTCGCTGCCCTGGCGGTTTTTGCTGAGCAGCGCCTCGTATCGGGCGCATTCTTGCAGCGCCTCCTGCAACACGGACGCAGGGCAACGGCCCTGGAGGCTTACAAAGGTGTCAAAATAATAGCCCAGCGCTGTATTCCAGCGCGGGGCGCAGCCTCCCAAACAAGCAGCAAAGGCAATTATAAGCGCAAAGGCTACGCTTCGCAATAGCTTATTGATCATACACATTCCCAACATCCGTTGTTCAATTATTAAGGTAGCATAAACGCCGTGGAAACACAAGCCCTTCCTGTGAAGAGAACGGAACAGCATACCTTTTCTCCCCGATTGTGGTTATTGGCATTTTTATATGATTTTTTGCATTTTTCTTTGGGCCATATCCTTCGCTTATGGATCTATTCCTGAAAGGGGAAATGGTTTTCCCCAATGCTTAGGGACTGGGCCCTTTTCTTGAAATACCGCCTTCGCAGAACGTTAGAAAATAAAAAAACAATATATCGTGTATTGACTTTTCTTTTTCCCTGTGCTATCATTGCCCCATCATTTAGTTCGGAGAAGCCGGAGAAAGGAGCAGCCATGTACCAGTTCGCCTATGCAAATATGGCCCGTATGGATGCGCACAAGCGTGCGTCTCATGGTGCTGCTCGCACTTCCGGCGCTTCTGCGCAGGTATATGTACTGGGCACCGCGCTTGCGGTGTCCATTCTTATTTGCGGGCTTGTAGGCATGGTACGCCTGCTCGGCCTGGTCATCCTGCTTAGCCTGCTGGTACATGAGCCTCCGCGCCGTCTAAGAACCCAATAAATCCATTGGTTCGTATACTTAGGCGGCGCCGTTCCAGGAACGGAGCCGCTTTTTAAGTATAAAGTTGCAACTATAAAAAGGAGAAGGAAAACCATGAAGAAGATCGTTTCTACCCTCATTGCCCTTATGATGGTCCTGGTCTGTTTCGCGGGTTGCTCCAGCACCCCTGCGGCTGACAGTGACAGCAGCGCCCCTGCCGCCGACAGCACGGCTGCGTCGGAAGACGCCGCCAGCGGCGACGCCATTAAGGTTGGCGTTTTGGCTCCTCTGACCGGTTCCGTGGCGGAATACGGCGTAGCGGTGGCCAATGGCATCAAAATGTATGTGGAAGAGTTCAATGCGGCCGGCGGTATCAACGGCAAGCAGATCCAGCTGATCGAGTACGATGAGGAAGGCGACAGCGCCAAGGCTGTTACCGGCTACAATTCCCTGGTGGATCAGGGCGTCACCGCTATCATCGGCGACGTGACCACCGCCCCCACCGTGGCTGTTGTGGTGGAGAGCCAGGCCGACCAGATGCCCATGATCACCGCTTCCGCTACTGCTGACGCGGTCACTGTGGCTGAGGATGGCACCGTGTATGAAAACATGTTCCGTTCCTGCTTCATCGACCCCTTCCAGGGCAGCAAGATGGCTTCCTTTGCCAGCGAGAAGCTGAGCGCAAAGACCGCCGCCGTGCTGTATAACACGGGTTCCGACTATTCCATCGGCTGCGCCGAGGCCTTCCAGGAGCAGGCTGCCGCCATGGGTATGGAGGTCGTGGCTGTGGAGAGCTATGCGGATGGCGCCACCGAGTTCCAGAGCCAGCTCACCAACATTGCCGCTAAAACCCCCGATGTGCTCTTTATCCCGGATTACTACAGCGTGATCGCCCTGGTTGCCCAGCAGGCCAATGCCGCTGGCGTCACCGCCACCATGCTGGGTTCCGACGGCTGGGACAGCGTGCTGGATGTGGTCACCGATGCTTCCCTGCTGGAAGGCTCTTACTACTGCTCCGGCTACTCCACCCAGGATACTTCCGAAGCGGTACAGACCTTCGTGAGCGCTTATCAGGAGAAGTACGACGCTTCCCCCAACATGTTTGCCGCCCAGGGCTATGACGCCGCCATGATCATGTGCGCCGCTCTGGCCAAGGCTGAAGAGCAGGGCC
Organism: uncultured Eubacteriales bacterium; assembly: GCA_900543475.1. Taxonomy (GTDB): domain Bacteria; phylum Bacillota; class Clostridia; order Christensenellales; family CAG-138; genus Pelethousia; species Pelethousia gallinarum. The sequence goes on along the minus strand of UQRU01000004.1, from coordinate 11,941 downwards.
TCACCGCCGGCACCGCGGAATATATGGCCGCCGTCATCGACGCCCTGAACGCCACCGACATGGAGTGCGTCACCGGCCATGTGACCTATGACGAGTTCAACAACCCGGAAAAGACCGCTGCCATTATCAACATCACCGGCGGCGCCGCTGAGTTCTGGGGTAAGTATTAATTTCACCCTTCCCCGTTTTCGCGGGGGAACAACAACTGCTGCTGCGGGGAAAACAGCCGTTTTCCCCGCACGGCATCGCAAATGAAGCCATAGCACTTGCGATGCCGCTTCATCTTTGAAGGAAAGGAATCACACTATGCTTTTTTTGTCCCAACTGATCAACGGCTTGCAGCTGGGCAGCATCTACGCCCTGGTGGCTTTGGGTTACAGCATGGTTTACGGCATTATCATGCTGCTAAATTTCGCCCACGGCGACATCATTATGATGGGCGGGTATTTTGCCCTGGTCTCCCTGGCGGCCAGTTCCAACCCTGTCCTGGCGGTGATCGCCACGGTGGTAGGGTGCGTGGTGCTGGCCGTTGTGATTGAAAAGGTGGCCTACAAGCCCCTGCGGCAAGCCCCCCGTATCTCCCTGCTGATTACAGCCATCGGCGTGTCCCTCCTCCTCCAGAATCTGGCGCAGCTGATTTGGACCGCCAACACCCGGGCCTTCCCCAGCACCATGATCATCCCGGCCGTTACCTTTAACCTGGGCGGCCTCTCCATCAGCCTGAACGTCATCGTCACCATCGTGGTGGCCGTGATCTCCATGGTGCTTCTGGCCTTCATCGTGCAGAAAACCAAAATGGGCAAGGCCATGCGGGCGGTGAGCGAGGATACGGAAGCAGCGCAGCTGATGGGCATCAACGTGAACAATACCATCACCTATACCTTTATTATCGGCTCCGCCCTGGCGGGCATCGGCTCCATCCTCTATTGCTGCCGTTACCCCATCGTCAATCCCACCATGGGCTCCCTATTGGGCCTTAAGGCCTTCGTGGCGGCTGTGCTGGGGGGCATCGGCTCCATTCCAGGCGCCATGATCGGCGGCTTTGCCATTGGCCTGGCCGAGGTGCTGGTCACTTCCATTGGCCTGTCCGCTTGGACGGACGCGGTGGTGTTCGCAGTGCTGATCGTGGTGCTGCTCATTAAACCCACTGGTTTTATGGGCGCTAGCATGACCGAAAAGGTGTAAGGAGGGCTGCCTATGAAATCCACATACAAGCAGATCCCCATGGCGGCCCGGTATTTGATCAACACTGTGCTGATCATAGCCTTTCTGGTGGTCGGCAACCTCATCATTTCCAGCGGCCTTATCAACCGTGCGCAAAGCTCCGTGGTGCTCCAGGTGGGGATCTATATCATCCTGGCTGTTTCCTTAAACATCGTCACCGGTTACCTGGGGCAGCTGCCCCTGGGTCACGCGGGCTTTATGGCCGTAGGCGCCTATGCGGGGGCCATCTTCTGGAAAAGCAGCTTGGGCGGTAGCCTACCTACAGGGATCGCCATCTTCATCGGTCTGGTGCTGGCCGGCATTGTGGCCGCCATCTTCGGCATCCTCATCGGCGTCCCTGCCCTGCGGCTCAAGGGAGACTATTTGGCCATTATTACCCTGGGCTTTGGGGAGATCATCCGGGTGTGCATCATCAACTTGCCGGAGATCACCGGCGGCACCCCTGGTATGATGGGAATCCCCAAACACGCCAACTTCCTGGTGGTATATCTGGCGGTAGTGGTCACCTGCATGGTGATCCACCTGATGATGAAGTCCCGCCATGGCCGAGCCATCCTGTCCATCCGGGAAAATGAGATCGCTGCGGAAAGCTGCGGTATCAATATTACCTATTATAAAGTACTGGCTTTTGCGGTCTCCTCCTTCTTTGCCGGGGTAGCCGGCGCCCTTTACGCGGGCTATCAGGGCTTGCTCACTCCCACCAGCTTCGACTTTATGGCTTCCATCAACATCCTGGTGATGGTGGTGCTGGGCGGCATGGGCTCCATGATCGGTTCCGTGATCGCCGCCGCGGTGCTCACCAGCCTACCCCTGGCCCTCCAGGCCCTGAATACCTACCGGATGGTCATCTACTCCATCCTGCTGATCGCCACCATGATCTTCAAGCCTTCCGGCCTGATGGGGACCTATGATTTCTCCATGAGCCGGCTCTTGGAGCGCATCATCAACGGCAAGCAGATCCGGGCGGATAAGAAAGCCAAGAAAGCAGGTGACGCAAATGGATAAACTGGTTCGTGTTCCCAGCAACGCCCTGATCCCGGAGCGGGATCTTGGTAAGTTGCCCATTCTGGACATCCGCCACCTTGGCATCGACTTTGGGGGCTTGAGCGCGGTGGATGATTTCAACCTGACCATCGGCCGCACGGAGATCGCCGGCTTGATCGGCCCCAACGGCGCAGGAAAGACCACCGTATTCAACCTGCTTACCAACGTATACCATCCTACCCGTGGTTCCATTTTGCTGGATGGGAAGGATACGGCAGGCAAAAAGACCTACCAGCTCAACAAGATGGGCATCGCCCGCACCTTCCAGAACATCCGGCTGTTCAAGAACCTCACCGTGGAGGACAACGTCAAGATCGGCCTGCACAATGCTACGGACTATTCCCTGGCACAGTCCATCCTGCGGCTGCCGGTATTCTGGCAGGAGGAGAAAAAAGCCCATGAAAAGGCCCTGGAGTTGCTCTCCATCTTCGACATGCAGGACATGGCGGACTGGAAGGCGGGCAGCCTGCCCTATGGGGCTCAGCGCCGGCTGGAGATCGTCCGGGCCCTGGCCACCAAACCCGGGATCATGCTGCTGGATGAGCCTGCCGCAGGCATGAACCCTTCCGAAACCACCGAATTGATGGAAAACATCCGCAAGATCCGGGATACCTTCCATATCGCCATCATGCTCATCGAGCATGACATGAATCTGGTGATGGGCATTTGCGAGGGCATTGCCGTGCTCAACTATGGCCGCATCATTGCCAAGGGTTCTCCGGAGGAGATCAAGTCCAATCCGGTGGTCATTGAAGCCTATCTAGGTAAGAAGGGAGGCGCCCAGGCCCATGCTTAAGGTTGAGGATATTCATGTTTACTATGGCAGCATCCATGCGGTAAAGGGTATCTCCTTTCATGTTGACGAAGGGGAGATCGTTTCCCTGATCGGCGCCAACGGCGCAGGGAAATCCACGGTGCTAAAAACCATTTCCGGGGTATTGCGGGCCAAGAGCGGCAGCATCTCCTTCCTGGGCCATGACATCACCAAAGTGGAGGCCCATAAGATCGTCCGCCAGGGCATCGCCCACGTGCCGGAAGGCCGCCGGATCTTCCTGAAGATGACGGTAATGGAAAACCTGGAGATGGGCGCCTTTACCCGCAAGGAAGTCTCCAAGGAGGATGTGGAAAAGGTATTTGAGCGCTTCCCCCGGCTTAAGGAGCGGCAAAGCCAAATTGCCGGCACCCTTTCCGGCGGGGAACAGCAAATGTTGGCCATGGGCCGCGCCCTGATGAGCTCCCCCAAGCTGTTGATGCTGGATGAGCCCTCCATGGGCCTGGCGCCCCTGCTGGTGGAGCAGATCTTCGATATCATCAAAACCCTTCACGCCGCCGGCACCACCATTTTGCTGGTGGAGCAAAATGCGGGCATGGCTCTGGAAATCGCAGACCGGGCCTATGTGCTGGAGACCGGCCGTATCAGCCTGAGCGGTACCGGCGCCGAGCTCGCGGATAGCGAAGACATCAAGAAAGCTTATTTAGGGGGCTAAGTGCTTACAAATGGGTCCCCGGCTCTCCCCTTTAGCAAAGGGGGCCCGGCCGGGGATTTTTGTTGCTTCTAAAACAAAATGAGGTGATTTGACATGGAACAAATTCAGGACCGCAGTGAATTCCTCGCTTCGGAACCGATTGGGAGATTGTTGCTAAGGCTGGCGGTCCCCGCAGTAATTGCCCAACTGGTCAACGTCCTGTATAACATCATCGACCGGGTCTATATCGGCCATATCCCCGGCATTGGCAAGTTGGCCTTAACTGGCGTAGGCGTATGCCTGCCCATCATCTTGGTGATCTCCGCCTTTGCAGCGCTGGTGGCCATGGGGGGCGCCCCCCAGGCCAGCATTCAGATGGGGAAGCGGGACAACGAAAAGGCTGAGGAGATCCTGGGCAACTGTACGGCGCTGATGCTTCTATTCAGCGTTGTGCTGATGGCGGTGATCTTCATTTGGTGTAGGCCCCTGCTCCTTATGTTTGGCGCCAGTGAAAACACCATCCAATATGCGGAACCCTATATGCGCATCTATACCTGGGGCACCCCCTTCGTGCAGCTGGCCCTGGGGCTCAATGCCTTCATCAGCGCCCAGGGCTTTACCCGCGCCAGCATGAACTCCGTGATCATCGGCGCGCTAGCCAATATTATCCTGGACCCCATCTTTATCTTCCTGCTGGAAATGGGGCCCCAAGGCGCCGCCCTGGCCACGGTGATCTCCCAGGCCATCTCCGCCCTTTGGATGGTGCGGTTCCTTACCAGCGAGCATACGGTGCTCCACATCCGCCGGAAATACCTACGGATCGATTGGTCCATCATTGCCCCTTGCCTAGCCCTGGGCCTTTCTCCCTTTATTATGCAGGTGACGGAAAGCGCTATTTCTGTGTGTTTTAATTCCTCCCTGCTGCGCTATGGAGGAGATACGGCCGTAGGCGCCATGACCATCCTTAACAGTTTGATGATGTTCTCCATGATGCCCCTTCGGGGCTTGACCCAGGGGGCCCAGCCTATCACCAGCTATAATTACGGCGCTAAAAATGCAGCCCGGGTCAAAGCCTCCTTTTCCGTATTGCTGAAAGCGTGCCTAGGGTATTCCCTGCTCTTTGGGATCAGCATCCTAGCCTTCCCAGAGCTTTTTGCCAAGATGTTTACCCCGGACCCGGAACTGATCGCCTATACCGCCTGGGCGGGGAGGATCTACTTTGCCGCCACCGCCATCTTTGGCATCCAGTTGGCTTGCCAGCAAACCCTGGTTTCCATCGGCAATGCTAAGACCAGCACCTTCCTAGCCCTGTTCCGCAAGGTATTGGTGCTGATCCCCCTGATCTATATCCTGCCGGCTTTCTTCCAGGACAAGGCCATGGCCGTATACCTGGCGGAGCCTGTAGCGGATTTTTTGGCCGTGTCCCTAACCAGCATCCTGTTTGCCAGGAACTTTAAACGGGCGCTGAACGAAATGGCGCCCCGGTCATAACCCAGCTCCCTGGATTGTCCAGGAGCAGGCAGACGCCCTGTGACCGCCAATTCCCAGGTGGGCGCGGCTTGCTTTTCCGGCTGTAAGGAAGTAAATATACGCTCCCGTTTGCCCAGACCTTTTTCTGTCTGGGCGCTTTTATGGACCGGGCGTTGCGCTTTATCCAACTTTTTGCTATACTTTAAAGAATTCTGCATGGAAGGTGCGCTTAAAATGGCAAAACGCCTATTGATGGCCGTTTCCCCCTTGGCAATTGGGTATGGACTGAACTATGTGGTTCTTAATTTTCCCGTTCCCGGTTTCCTCATGAATCTATTCGAGATATGTCTTTTATTTTTTTGGGGGTATTTCTCCTATCATATCGCTTCCCGGGAGCGGAATCCCATCCTACAAGCATGTTTGTTTTGTGCTTTCGGATTCCTGATGCTGCTGCTGGTACTTTTCCAGGAACTTGTATTGGGCAACTACTGGTTCAACGTCTTTGGTACAGCGTCCCAGTTATACTTTTTGCCCTTGTTTTCCCTTGCTGCCACTGTCCTTAGGTTCTCCCTTTCCCTCTTTGTACCGATCACCCGGATCTGGCCCTATTGCATTGTTGTCTGGGGCTGCATGTTTGTGGCCAGCTGCGTGGGCTGTCTGAAGAAGGGAAAAGCATAAACGCCCCTCCAGCCCTCTTTCCGTTGGAGCGCCAGCGCCATCCCTAGGTCTTCCCCCCAGGGATCGTGGCGAAAGCTAAAAATATGCGGCGCCAAAATGCCAAAATCCGCCGTATGGCTTGGCCATACGGCGGATGCACTATTTCTGAAAATCTGTAGAGGAGCCCCGGCCTGCCGGCGCCTCTCTCTATGGTGGCGGGATTAATAGTTCTCCGCCCGCACCTCGAAGTAGCTCTGGGGATGGAGGCATACAGGGCAGATCTCGGGGGCCTTCTTGCCGATGACCAGGTGGCCGCAGTTCCGGCACTCCCACATGGTCTCGCCAGCCTTCTCAAAGACGGCTTTCATCTCCACATTGTTGAGCAGCTTGCGATAGCGCTCCTCATGGGTCTTTTCAATGGCGGCAACCGCACGGAACCGGGCGGCCAGCTCCACAAAGCCCTCTTCCTCCGCTTCCTTGGCGAAGGTAGCATACATATCCGTCCACTCGTAGTTTTCACCCTCCGCCGCATGAAGCAGGTTGGCGGCGGTATCGCCCAGCTCGCCCAGGGCTTTGAACCAAAGTTTAGCGTGTTCTTTTTCGTTGTTGGCGGTCTTTTCAAAGATCTCCGCGATCTGCTGATAGCCCTCCTTGCGGGCTACGCTGGCAAAGTAGGTGTACTTGTTGCGCGCCTGGGATTCACCCGCAAACGCGGCCTGTAAGTTTTTCTCGGTCTTGCTGCCTTTAAGTTCCATGTTTCAATCCTCCCTTAAGATTGGTAACTATTATTATAATAGTACACTATAGTTGCTCTGTCAAGGATTTTTCCAATTGAATCAAGTATTTTTTTCGATCCAATCCCCAAGCAAACCCCGTTAAATTACCGTCCTTCCCCACCACCCGGTGGCAGGGAATGAAGATGCCGATGGGGTTTTTGCCGCAGGCGCTGCCAACGGCTCTGGCGCCCTTTGGGCAGCCCACCCGGCAGGCTAGCTCCCCATAGGTGATGGTAACACCATAGGGTATTTTTTGCAATTGTTTCCAGACCTTTTTTTGAAAATCTGTTCCGGACGGGCACAGAGGCAAGGAAAACGCCTGGCGCCGGCCTGCAAAATAGGCGTCCAACTGGACGCGAGCCTCCATGAGCAAGGGCGTTTTTGCTGCTGTACCAGCAAGCGGTTGGGCAAAGCCCAAGGCTGTAATACACGTCCCTTCCTGGCAAATATATACCTGCCCTAGCGGGGTGGGTACCGCCAAATATACCATGTTGGTTCCTTCCTTTTTCTTCCACGCACGTAGGCAGTATCCCCGTCCTGGTCTCCGCCTATGCACAAGAATTATTGTAGCGCTACTTTTATTAAAAAAACATTAGGGGTTCATCAAGTTTATCTTAGGCGGGGCAAATTCCCTTGTCACAGACCGGCAAACCTGCTTATAATATCTTCATGCCAGCAAAGCATTTGCGTATCGTGCCCCTTTATGTACCTATGGCGCACAAAGGGGTGACCTGTTTGGGCAGAAGGGCATAAAAATACTACTGCATTCAGGCTTACATTCCAGTGCATCCTATGTGCTGAAAGGGCCCTGGCGCTGAAAATAGAAAGGAAATCGGATCATGTGGCAATTTTTGGATGGGCTTCTCCACAATAAGGTGCTGTTGTGCGCCATTGCCGGTTGGTTTGTGGCCCAAGTGTGCAAAGCCTTGCTCTTTGCCTTGATGAGCCACCGGTTTCAGTGGGAACGGCTGGTGGGCAGCGGGGGGATGCCCAGCTCCCACGCGGCCACAGTACTGGCCATGGTGGTGGCATCGGGAGTGGAATACGGCCCGGACAGCTTCCCCTTTGCCATCAGCGTCCTGGTGGCCATTATCGTTATCCACGATGCTCGGGGCGTACGCCTAGAAACTGGTAAACAGGCGGAGATCCTGAACCGGCTCATGCACTATGGCGACTTAAAGGAGCTGTTTGAGGACGAAGAATATCTAAAGGAACTGGTAGGCCATACGCCTTTCCAGGTGTTAGTAGGGGCGATCTTAGGTGCTGTGACCGGGCTCCTTATGAGCTTATATGTGGTTTAGCCCTTTCTGGGCCGGCCCAGCTCATCAAAATTCCGCTTCAACGCCCGTTCCACCGGCAGGATGGTCAAAACCAGCACCAAAGTCTGGGCTCCCACCAAAATGCCGGCACCCAAGCTGACGGTATCGATGGGTTTCCCATATAAGCATCCCATGACCACCAAAGCTGCCGCCAACATAGGCCAACTCAAGCGCATCCATAGCCTTCCCGCATAGACCTGAGCAAAAAGCCAGGTCTCTTTGTTTTTTGTGGACCGCCGGGTGCGGTAACCATAGGCCCAATTGATCTGCTTGGGGGGATGCTTTGCCAGCAGCGCCCCCGCCCCCAGTATGATCAGCGGGATCAACAGGGAGCAAACCAGCATGTAGATCCAAAACATCATGTTAAATCACCTGGAATAAATAGAATTTCAAATAATCCGTTTCCGGCACATCCAGCAGGATGGGATGATCCGGGGCCTGCTGCCGGGCTTCGATCTGGCGTAGGGTGCGGCCCGCATCAAAGGAGGCTTCGTGGAGCATCAGCCGGAACATCTCGTCCTTCATAAAATGGGAGCAAGAGCAAGTAGCCAAATACCCGCCCCGGGGCAATAAGCTCATGGCCCGGCGGTTGATCTCCTTGTAGCCCCGGAAGGCGCTACGGGCTGTGGCGGCGGACTTGGTGAAAGCGGGCGGGTCCAAGATGATAAAATCATAGGGACTTTTTTTCTGCCCTCCCAGCTCCTCCAAAAGGGCGAATACATCCGCCACCAGGAACTCCATCCCCTCTATGCCATTGCGGGCGGCGTTGGCCTTGCAAAGGGCGATAGCCGAAGGGGAAATATCCACCGCCGTCACCTGGGCAGCGCCGCCTTTGGCCGCGTTAAGGGCAAAGGCGCCCGTATGGGTAAAACAATCCAATACCCGCCGGCCCTTGGCCAGCCTGGCCACCGCCTGGCGGTTGTATTTCTGATCCAGGAAAAAGCCGGTCTTTTGCCCCTCCATATAGTCCACGTCATAATAGACGCCGTTTTCGCAGATCTCCACATGGCCGGATAGCTCCGTTTCCAAGCCTTCCATTGCAACAAAGCCCTTGCCCTGCTCCATGCCCTCCAGCTCCCGGATGGCCACGTCGTTCCGCTCATAGATGGCCCTGGGCCTGGCGCCCCGCTTTTCCAGCTCCTCCACCAGCAGCCGGAAGAGCAACGGCTTTCGCTGTTCCATGCCCAGGGAAAGGATCTGCGTTACCAGGATATCCGAAAACCGATCCACCGTCAGGCCGGGCAGCTGGTCCGCCTCCCCGAAGATCAGGCGGCAGCAAGCAAAATCCGGCCCCATCACCGTTTGTCGGTAATCCAGGGCATAGGCGATCCGGCGGCGGAAAAACCCCTCGTCAAACCGGTCGTTGGCGTTGCGGGAGAGCAGCCGTACCAATATTTTTGAGTGGCTGTTCACCAAGCCTGTGCCAAGATAGCTCCCCTTTGGGGACAGCACATCCGCCAAACCTCCATTTTGAGGCTCCCCCTCTATTTGGGTCACTTCCCCACCATAGACCCAGGGGTGTCCGTTTTTAATGGAACGTTCTGCCTTTGGGGTGACTGTCATGCGGGGATAACCCCGGCTTTCTATGGCCATGGGTACGGAATACCTCCTTTTCCTCTTGGCGCAACCTGCTGGTTACAACCGCATTTTCATTATATAAAAAATAGGATATGTTTGCAAAGGAAAAGGCGAGTTTTCTTTTGCCCGCCCTTGTATTCTAACCACTTGGGGCGTATAATCCATTTGGAACAACAACGAAAGAAGGCTTATGTTTCTATGACAAAGATCGATATCGTCTCCGGTTTCCTGGGCGCTGGGAAAACCACCTTGATTAAAAAGCTCATTCGGGAGGCCTACGCCGGGGAACAGCTGGTGCTGATTGAAAACGAGTTCGGCGAAATCGGCATCGACGGCGGGTTTTTACAGGACGCCGGCATCCAGATCACGGAAATGAACGCCGGTTGTATCTGCTGCTCCCTGGTGGGGGATTTTACCAAGGCCCTTACCCAGGTATTGGAGCAGTTCCATCCGGACCGTATCTTGATCGAGCCCAGCGGCGTAGGCAAGCTGAGCGATGTGATCCGGGCCGTACAGGGCATTGACCAGGCCCTCTCCCTTAATAGCGCCACCACGGTGGTGGACGCCATGAAATGCCGGATGTATATGAAGAATTTCGGCGAGTTCTTTGACGATCAGGTGTCCCACGCCGGCTGTATCGTTTTAAGCCGTACCGCCAATATGTCGCTTGAAAAGTTGGAAGCCTGCACCGCCCTGCTGCGGCAACATAATCCTACCGCTACCATCATCACCACCCCCTGGGATGCCCTGGATGGCCGCCAGATCCAGGAGGCTATGGAAGGCCGGGAAAGCCTAGCCCAGGCCCTTTCCGCCCTGGCTGCGGAACATCTGGACCATCACCATGACCACGAGCATGGCCATGACCATGACCACGAGCATGGCCATGACCACGACCATGACCATGACCACGGCCATGACCACGGCCATGTGCATCATTATGACCAGGATGGCGTCTGTTCCTGCGGCCATCACCATGGCCATGATGCGGACCAGGTATTTACCAGCTGGGGCATGGAGACCATCCGTGCATATGACCCGGAAGATCTGTCCCATATGCTTGCCGCCCTGGATGGCGGAGCCTATGGGCAAGTGCTGCGCGCCAAAGGGATCGTAGCCGGCAAAGACGGGCAGTGGCTGCATTTTGACTATGTGCCTGGAGAGGCCCAGGTACGCAAGGGTACGCCGGGCGTCACTGGCCGGCTTTGCGTCATCGGAGCGCAGCTGCAAGAAGAGGCCCTAGCTTCCCTATTCGAGGTGGCGTGATCATGGCGGAACAGATTCCCGTATACCTTTTTACCGGCTTTTTAGAGGCCGGTAAAACCAAATTCATCCAAGAAACCATGGAAGACCCCCGTTTTAACGAGGGGGAACGCACCCTGCTGCTGATCTGCGAGGAGGGGCTAGAGGAATATTCCCCCGCCAGCTTTATAAATAAACGGGACGTATACATCAAAACCCTGGAAAAGCCCGAGGAGCTTACCAGTCAACAGCTAAGCGGCTGGCAAAAGCAATACCACATCCAGCGGGTAGTGCTGGAATACAACGGTATGTGGCCCATGGAAAAGCTCTTTTCCGCCATGCCCAGAAGTTGGGTGCTCTATCAGAACTTTCTGTTTGTGGATGCCGGCACCTTTTTGCAATACAATGCCAACATGCGGCCCCTGGTGGTGGATAAAATCCAAGCCTGCCAGCTGGTGGTATTCAACCGCACAAGCGCTAAGACAGATAAGATGGAGTTCCACAAAATCGTGCGAGGCTTGAACCGTCGCTGTTCCATCGCCTTTGAATGGCCGGACGGCAAGGTGGAGTACGACGAGATCCAGGACCCCCTTCCCTTCGACCTTTCCGCCCCTGTGGTGCAGATTGGGGATGAGGACTACGCCATATGGTATCGGGACATCATCGAGGAAATGGACAAATACCAGGGGAAAACCGTGGAATTTACCGGCCTCATCGCCGTTTCCGGCCGCCTGCCCCAGGATTGTTTCCTGGGCGGCCGGCATGTGATGACCTGCTGTGAGGCGGACATTGAATATTCCGCACTGGTTTGCCAATGGGACCCTGCCCAGATCAAGGCAACCTTAAAAAACCGCACCTGGGCCAAGATCACCGCCAAAGTAGATAATCGGTATCACCGTATCTATGGACGCAAGGGGCCGGTACTCAAGGTCATATCGGTTCTTCCCTGTTCAAAGCCCCAGCGGGAGGTGGCAACCTTCTATTGATGTGCGGTATCCTCCGGGCTTTTTTCAGCGCGGCCCGGAACGTCTGCAAAACTGCCAGCCATCCCCGGGGGGGGGGGGGGGGGGGGGCGGGCCCCCCCCCCCGGGGGGGGGGGGGGGGGGCCCCCCCCCGGGGGTTTTGGGGGCGGAACGCCCGCCCCCCCCCCCCCCCCCCCCCCCCGGGG
>UQRU01000003.1 GCA_900543475.1 uncultured Eubacteriales bacterium | reverse complement strand
GGTGCAGCTCCAGAATGCCCGCACCATCCTGTCGGAGAGATCGGCGCCCACGTCCTTCGCAACGAGGTTCAGCATCTGCTCCGTTGGGATGCGGAAATCACGCTTCAGAATCTCCAGGATTTTCTTCTGCGTATTCAGCGGTATCTGCATCTGCTTCTTCTCCATCCGTATCATGCCTCCTTTCTTCGGTCTTTATGGTGCTTTCAAGAAAATCCGCAATTGTGGAAAACGATCCTGCGATTTGACGGGCTTCCTCGATGGTGTTGTCCAGCTGTTCGGGTGTGATGCTGCATTCCTCCAGCCAGGTACGAATGTTCTCCGGGGAGGGGTCGATCTGGAGGGCCTTCTCAAAGGCTGCGCAAAAGCCTTTCGCAATGCGGGTGCTTTCGTCGATTTTGCGCCTGCGACTCTCGTTCTTCCGGGCGATCTCCCTCTCTACGGCTTCCATGGCCGCCTGCTCCTTTTCCTCGTCCGGCAGATCCAGCTCCTGCAATTCCTTGGTGATGTTGTATCCCTGGTTGATGGTGATTTCCTTGTTGTCCAGGGCTTCTTTAACGGAAACGGGGGCATTTTCATCGATTTGCATGACCCGGCCCATGGCTTGCTCTCCAATTCCAACGGCTTTTGCAAGCTCTTTTCGGGTGTCGACAGTATCGGAACCTTTCGGTGAATTCACCGAAAGGTCTGTGCGCTGGCCCATATTTGCTTTTGCCCTTGCCTCGATCTCCGGCTTGAGCTTGAGGGCAATCTTGCCGAGTTCCCATTTTTCCAGGTTGCGCCTACTTTTCTGGGTATCCAGCGCCCACTGCTTGGCCTCGAGGTCATCTTCAAAAGAAAACACGGCCATCCTGTAGGGGACGCCGTGCTTATCACAGATGCTGGCCCGGTTGTGGCCGTCCACGATCACCAATTCCTCGTTGACGATAACCGGAGTGTAACAGCCATTCTTTAGGATATCCGCTTCCAAAAGGGAGAGCTGCTCATCCGACAGGGGCGGGAGCAGCTCGGCAAAATCGGGCCGCACCGTGGGGGTGCGCTCCGTACTCATGTATTCGGTTCCGGTATTCTTCATGTGCAGAATGTCCTTTCATTTATATATGCTGTTTTACACAGCGGCTTCATCGGGCTCCGTGGCTTCCGCCTCAGGCTTGGGGGACAGGAATTGGACGTCACTCGCTTTAATGAGAAATCCCGTCTGGCGCATGACGCCCTTCTCGTCAGGAGCGGAGATGGTTTCAAAATCCCCGGTGGCGGCGATCTTGTCGCCCTTGCCGAGATGCTCCACACACAGTTCCGCCAGGTTCCCTCGAACCTTCACCGATACGAAATCGGTCAGCTTGTTGCCCTCCCGGTCACGGTAGCGGCGGTCAGAGGCAATGCGGATAATGGCGTAGGGGATATCGTCGCCGGGCTTAGTGCGAAGCTCGAAGTCAGAGGTGATGTTTCCAATCACGGTAATTTTCAACATGGGTTTTGATCTCCTTTTTGTGTTTTGAATAGATTTGTTTGTATGAATTGGCTTGAATTGTGGTTGCTTGGCCCGTATTGATTTACCCTGATATGGAAGTCGTAAGGTTATAAAGGTCATGCTTTCTTCAGCGGGCATCACCCCTTTCTCTGGATTTTTGCTTTTTTAGGCACAGGTACTCGTTCCAGTCCTTCCCCTGGGGCGGGATCGGGTTATACACGGTATATCCCCGTGCTTTGTACCTGGGGATGGCCTCGGCAACATACTTGCGGCCCCATTGGTCTGCATCCAGGCAGAATACAATGGTTTTGATTTGTGGGTTCTCCTTGAGATAGGTTTCCAGCGCCCCGTCATGGAGGCAACACAGGGCTACCGCATTGCTGGTCAGTTCCCGGTGCAGGGTCATGTATGAGGCCATATCAATGGGCGCTTCAAACACATGGACGCTTGTTTTCTTGGGATCACAAGACAGGCGGAAGGCGATATCCTTATTGCTCCCTTCAACATCCCCCTTGAACCCGACGCCATCTTTATCGTGGGTGCCTCGTTTATGGGCAAACACGGCCTCTCCTGCAGCATCCCGTCCAACGAAGACACAGTTGTGATACTGCTTGTCCTCGTAGAGCAGTCCTGCGTTCACCATGTTCTCGATCACCTGATAGGCGATGCCGCGTTTGCGCAGATAGGAAAACACCCTCCGATTATCCTCATTGGGTTCCGGGAGGGCGAAGGGCACGGGCTGCTTTTCTTCTTTCTTTGGCAGCCTGATTTCAGGCTTTTGTGCAGGGGCGTCCCGTGCGTATCCGTTATAGTTGAGCAGGAAGTCCATGGCCTCCCGGAAGGACATATCTGCATAATCCTCCAGAAAGGTGATGGCGTCGCCCCATTCCTGCTTGTAGTTGTCAAAGTACCGAGTACGGTTCTTGATGACGATATGCTGGGCGTCTTTGAGAAAGTGCCAGCGGCCCCTGGCTTGTACTTCATACCCGAAGGCTTCCGCAAGATTGGGGAGGTCGGTAAACCGGGCGATCTCCATTTCTTCGTAGGTGTATCTGCTATCGTTCATGGCTGTGCTTTCCTTTTGCATTTATCTTTTTTCTCTTGCTGACAGAGCGGTTTGTTCCGATATGCTCCTTCAAACCTTTTATGAGAGCCGCATCACTCATATCCGTTATTTCATGTCCAACTGCCAAACAGAAATCATCATAGTATGCTCCGTCAAATAAATCCTTTTCGGTTTTATAGATTTGGCAATAGTACCCTTCACATATTTCTGTTTTTCCCCAAGCATCTGTCCGTTCAATTCCGTTATCTTTGCAGGCGTCCACATAATATCCGTTAATCTTCAGATTGCCATTGTCCAGGTATGGGTTAAGTTCGAGGGGTTCCGTAAAAATCTCCCGGAAAGAATCCACACCAGGGATAAGCGCCAGGGAGCCGCCCTTCTCCCAGGCCATGTGTATCTGGCCAATGTCATCCACCACAGTCACTTTTCCGATATCTCCTGCCTGAAAGCGTTCGCCATGCATATCTGCTGTGAGCTGGATCAGAGTGCCGGGGGGATAACGCTCACGGAGGGCTTGCACCTGTTCTCTGTTGGGGTAGTGATTCATGTTGATTACCTCCTTTTGTAAAAAATGACTGACATGAAGCAATACTGTATGCTTCATATCAGCCCTGTGTAATGGTATTAGGCGCATGTTCTTAAATAATAGGGTGTAGTTCGCCACAGTCTTCGCTTAATGCCGCAAGCATAAATCTCGCTCCCAGACGATAGCCATCTACGAAGGCTTCCAGGATACCAATGCTGTTGACTTCGTCTTGAGCTTCCTCGAAGGCTTTTAACATTGCTTTACCGTCTTCATTCAGAATCTCCTGCAAATATGCATCGCTTTTACTCAGTTTATCCATTGCTTTTGCATATGGGGAGTTTCTTGTAAAGCTTTTTTGGTTGGGCGTAATGTTGCCATAATAGAATTCTTCTAAAACTTTTCGCATGCTCTGAACCTCCATCTTTCTATGACAAGCAACAGTACCAGTATTGAAGCGAAAAGTCTATCCCTAATTGCTGAACAGCTTTTAGCTGAGTTTAAGATTTATGGAGATTCGGCCTATTCATATGCCGGTAACTATCTGCGCCTTTGGTCAGGTCGCAGCCTGCTTTGATCCGTTCTTCCAGGCAGCAGCAGACAGGAATGAGGCAGCCCTTCTTCTTGCCGCCATAATGGAGGCAATACTTGCAGTCGCAATCTTTGGCAGTGTAGCCTTTAAAGCGATTGTATCTGTACGTGTTGGAGCCCACAGGGGATATCCTCCTTGAAATGAGTTTTTGTGAAATGCTCGCAGAGACAGAAAAAGGGCCAGATCACTCAGTTGTTTTGAGTGATCTGGCCCTTGTTAGGAGCGCAGCAAATGGCGTTCCATTATATTATTTTGTTAGGCGTTTGATTTGGTTGACTGCATCGTCAAAGGTGGAGTAGCGGTTCGAATCTTATTTTGATTACGATGCATCTACGGTGAAGGGGTGTTTTGAAAAATAACATTAAAATGCTGAAAAACCCAGATGTTATCTGGGTTTTTCGGTGGTGCATCTATTAAGATGACCCGATTTGGCTCCCCCTGTTGGACTCGAACCAACGACACTGCGGTTAACAGCCGCATGCTCTACCGACTGAGCTAAGGAGGAACGTCACGCGAATTATAATACAACATCTCCCTGGGAATTGCAAGCCCTTTTTCTGAAATTCGGCAAAAATATTTTTGCCGAGAATGGGAGGGAAAAGGGAAGGTCAAGCTGTAAAATACCCAAACAAATAGGCATAAACTGTCATATCTATCAAAGCCAAAGCAGGGAATCCTATACGGAAAGTCAGGTGGCGGGTCTTATGGCGAAAGGCCAACATGCCCAGGAAGCCCCCAGGTCCGCCTCCCAGCAGGGCGAAAAGGAATAGCCGGCGCTCCGGGATGCGCCAAGCCCCGGTTTTGGCTCTGTGCTTATCCAGCCCCATGGCAGAAAAGGCAAGGAGGTTCCAAAATCCGGCCCAGGCCAGCAGGCATTTAGCGACGATGGGTAAGCTGCTCATAGGCGATCCTCTCCGGCTCAGATAGTTCCGCAATGTCCCGGGGCGGCAACCGCAACCGGTCCCACATGCCATACTTGTGGGTGTCGGCAATGGCATTCATGAAGCGTTCCTCCGGGTTGGGGACGAAGCGGGTAAAATATTGGATGACTTCCTTCATTTCCTCCCGCTTGGTATCCCCGGCGATGGGGCAATTGGGCTTGCAAATGGGCAATTCCAGGCGGCGGGCCGTGGATAGGGCATACTTTTCCGGCAGGAAAACCAAGGGCCGGATCACGGTTACGTCCTTGCGGCTCAGATGGGTCACCGGGCCGAAGGTATTGAGCCGGCTTTCGTAGATGAGGCTCAGGAAAAAGGTCTCCAAAACATCGTCCCGGTTGTGGCCTAGGGCCACCAGATTGCAACCCCGTTCCTTTGCCGCATCATTGAGGGCGCCCCGGC
This sequence comes from uncultured Eubacteriales bacterium, assembly GCA_900543475.1. GTDB lineage: Bacteria > Bacillota > Clostridia > Christensenellales > CAG-138 > Pelethousia > Pelethousia gallinarum. The sequence continues at coordinate 60,646 of UQRU01000003.1, read as the reverse complement.
GGAACTTGGCGCACAGGGCGCAGGGATGGCTTTCTTGCCGCACATGGAATACGATCTCCCCGATGTCCGTCTTGATGATCTCTAGGGGCACGTCGATCTCCTTTGCCCAGGCTTGGACTGGGCCATAATCCTGGCCGGATATCCCCAGGTCCAGCAGTACCCCTATGAGCTCATAGGGGGTCTTGGAAAAACGTTGGTATAGCTTGAGGCCATAGAGCAGCAGCAGGCTGTCCTTGCCGCCGGAGACGCCCACGCATACCCGGTCCCCAGGACGCAACATATGATAGCGTTCATCCGCCCGGCGGATGCAGCCTAAAATTCGTTTCATGGAATCTGAACCCTTCTTAAAAATGCGGTATTTTCAATTATAGCCTAGCAGGCCGCTTGACGCAACGGATAATTCATGCTAGGATAAACCAAGAAACCGAATAGCGTCTTATCAAGAGCGGCGGAGGGACCGGCCCTATGAAGCCCGGCAACCTGCAAGAATGTGCAAGGTGCCAATTCCGGCAGCGCATGGCGCTGAAAGATGAGATAAGGACCTCCTTGCCTCATCTGCGCATGAGGTTTTATTTTTTGTCAAAAAAAGGAGGAACAACACATGAACAAACGGCTGTTTACCTCAGAATCCGTAACAGAGGGACATCCGGACAAGGTATGTGATTGCATCTCGGATTCCGTATTGGATGCGATGCTGGGGGCGGATCCCCAAGCCAGGGTAGCCTGTGAGTGCGCAGCCACCACCGGTATGGTGCTGGTGATGGGGGAGGTGACCACGGATTGCTATGTGGATATCCCCCGGCTGGTGCGGGAAGTGGCGGCAAAGATCGGCTATGACAAGCAGGACCTGGGGTTCGATAGCCATACCCTGGCGGTGATCACCGCCATCAACGGCCAGTCCCCGGATATTGCCATGGGTGTGGACCGTTCCCTGGAAGCCAAGATGGGCAATCGGGAAGCGGCTTTCTCCTTGGGCGCGGGGGATCAGGGGATGATGTTCGGCTATGCCTGCGATGAAACGCCGGAAAAAATGCCCTTGCCCATTTCCCTGGCCCATGCTCTTTGCCGGCAGTTGACCCGGGTGCGCAAGGATGGGACGTTGCCTTATTTGCGGCCGGACGGGAAGAGCCAGGTGACGGTGGAATATGAAGGGGATAAGCCCGTGGGGGTGGATACGGTGGTGATCTCTGCCCAACACGATCCAGATGTGGACATGGAACAGATCCGGGCGGATATCCTGCAACAGGTGATCCGGCCGGTGATCCCGCCAGACTATTGGCGGGCGGATACCCGGGTATTTGTGAATCCCACCGGCCGCTTTGTCATCGGCGGCCCCCATGGGGACAGCGGCCTCACCGGCCGTAAGATCATCGTGGATACCTACGGCGGCTACGCCCGCCATGGCGGCGGATGCTTCTCGGGGAAGGACCCCACCAAAGTGGATCGGAGCGCCGCTTATGCCGCCCGGTATGTGGCAAAGAACATCGTTGCGGCAGGTTTGGCTCGCCGGTGTGAGATCCAGCTGGCCTATGCCATTGGGGTGGCGGAGCCTGTGAGCATCCTGGTGGATACCCAGGGCACAGGCAAGCTGGAGGACGAGGCCATAGAAAAGCTGGTGCGGCAACATTTTGACCTGCGGCCTGAAGCCATTATTGAACGGCTAGGCCTGCGGCGGCCTATTTATCGGGATACGGCTGCCTATGGCCATTTTGGCAGGACGGATTTGTCCCTGCCCTGGGAAGCGCTGGATATGGTGGACAGGCTAGGCTGATATAAAAGCAGCCTTTTTGCCCAGCCAGGGAATTTTGGCATTGCCCTTTTCTAGGCTTAGCGGGTATAATGAATATATCCCCACAAGGGGAAAAGCACTTCACAGCAGGGAGGGGTTTATTTTGATACAGGTAATTCTCGGAGAGAAAGGCGCGGGAAAAACAAAGCTCATATTGGACATGGCAAATGCCTGTACGGAAACGGCAAAGGGTACCATCGCATTTGTGGCGGATGACGACCAGTATATGTTCGGCCTCAAGCGGGACGTTCGGTTTATCGATGCTTCTGGCTTCCATATTGACGGCCCCAAGATGTTTTATGGCTTCCTTTGCGGTATGGCGGCCCAGGATTTCGATCTGGAGTATATCTATGTGGATGGCTTCCTCAAGATCGTCCGGCACCCCTTGGAGACCTTGGAAAACATGTTCAAAGAGTTGGAAGCCTTCTCTGCCCGCAGCGGCATCCATATTGTGCTGAGCATCAATGGCGATGTCAATGCCATCCCTGAATACCTGAAACAGTACCTGCAAAGTTAACGAAAGATTTTAAAAAAGCGGCTCGGGGGCCGCTTTTTTTATGGGGCGGGCTTTGGAAAGGAAACGATTGCCTTGTTGGTGTCTATTTATTTTTAGAGGATAATGCCAAAAGCAAAGGAAAAGGTGGACGATTTTGCTAAAAAAAGACGAATTATGTTCATGTTTCCTGGGACAGGGAATAGTTGAATTTGACGGAGGAAAATAAAGTTGGTAAAATAGGCATAATATATTATTACAACCTGCAAGGCAGGATCTTTGTAAATCATGCGGAGGTAAATATATGAAGTCCTTGTGGAGGACCATAGCATATGCGGTTGCCGGCGCGCTGATCGTGGCGTTGCTGTCGTCTGCTGCCACGGTGCTGGTGATGAACCGGCAGGCGGAGGATATTATTACCATGACGGCGGAGGAATATGTGGACATCAGCAATCTGTTGGCCCTCAACGAGCTGGCGGAGGATATGGAGCAGATGGCCTACGGCGGCGCGCCCAGCCGGGATATATTGTTCCAGGGCGCGGCCCAGGGCATGGTGGATACCTTGGAGGACCCCTATGCCAAATACTATACCGCAGAGGAATACGAAGCGTATCTGGCCTCCATCAATGGGGAGTATTTTGGCATTGGCCTGCTGATCGGCCAGCCGGATGAAACCGGATGTATGGTATTGGAGGTATATGAAGGCGGCCCTGGGGAAGCGGCAGGCATTCAGGCAGGGGATAGGATTACTGCCGTCAATGGGGAGCCGGTAGGCGGCCTTTCCCTAGAGGAGGTCAGCGCCAAGATCAACGGCCCATCCGGCCAATCGGAGCTGACTTTGCAACGGGGAGAAGAGACCCTGACCATCCAGGTCACCGGGGATACGGTGAATATAAAACGGGTAAGCAGCGCATTATTCAATGAACGGACGGGATATATTAAGATCGACATGTTCTCCGGCAGCTGCGCGGATGAGTTTACGGAGGCCCTCAAGGATTTAAAGAGCCGGAACATGCGCTCCCTGGTGATCGACCTTCGGAACAATCCGGGCGGCTCCCTGGATGAGGTGGTAAAGATCTGCAGCGCCATTTTAGAAAAAGGGCAGATCATCGTCAGCGTGGGGGAAGAAGGGAACCCGGATAACGAGGTATATAAGGCGTCGGGGAGCTCCGTTGGGGTACCTCTGGCCATTTTGGTCAACGAGCATTCCGCCTCTGCCAGCGAGATCATGGCTGGGGCTGTGCAGGATAACCAGGCTGGGGTCATTGTGGGAACCAAGACCTTTGGCAAGGGAGTGGTGCAAACCACCATCCGGGTGGAAAAAAGCGGCGGTTGGCTGAAGCTGACCACGGACGCATACTTCACCCCCAATGGCAGAAACATCCACGGAGAAGGCATCACCCCGGACATCCAGTGCGACCTGCCGGATTCCCTTAAAGGCCAGGCCCTCTCCACCGTGGACCAATCCGAGGATGCTCAGCTGTGGGCGGCCCTGGACTATGTGCGGGAACAGGCGGACGCTGGAGAATGATCCCAGAAGAAAAATCCAACCTAGCCTTTGCAAAAAAGTGGCCTGCGGCCACTTTTTTGCTTTGGCTGTCGAAAAAGTGGCTTGCGCCACTTTTTCGAGGTTTTCATAGCTCCCTTGCGCCTACGGCGCGGCCAGGGAGCTATGCAGAGAAACCCTTGCTACGCAAGGCTTTTTGCGGATTTGCCGTACACGCCGCCAAATCCGATTATAGCCTCCGGGGGCTGCGGCCCCCGAACCCCCAAGGGTTTTTCGACAGGCTGTGCAAAAAAGTGGCCTGCGGCCACTTTTTGCTGTCGTTCCTATGCTATAATCATATTATGTACGCCGGGACCCGGCGCAAGGGCCGTCTCAAAAGCCCGTCTGGGTTTTAAGCTGGTCCATGGACTGCATGGCGGACTGGACCTCGCTTTGTTGGGCCTTCTTGGTGGCGTACATGTTCCGGGTGCGCATTTGGTCAAATACGCAGTATTGGTCCTGGGAGCACTCGGTCATATTGGAGATGAGCAACTGCCTTAGGTTTTGGCAGGAGGATTCCGTGATGTTGCCTGCATAGTCCTTAACCAGCTGCTTTTCCATGGATAGGATGTCGGTAAGCTTTTCCTGTTCGGTCATTTGATCGAATTGCGTCTGCATGAATGGGCCTCCTTTCTTATTGATGGGTGTTCAGGTAGTTTTGCAGGGCGTCAAAGTGCTGCTTGTGATGCTGGGCAAAATTATGGGCCATATCCCGCAAGGGCTGTTCCTGCAGGCTGTCCCCGTAAAGCTTGCACTTTTTATAGGCCAGGGCTTCGTGGTACATCTGATCCTTGATGATGTCCAGGTTTTTGCTGTCGATGGAAGCGGCGGCTTCCATTTGAAAGCGGTTGTTGGACGGGACGGGATCTGTGGGGCTTGTTTGCTTCATGGGCAATCCTCCTAAAAAATAATGGGTTTCGCCTTATGGGCGTATGATGATAGTATGGTTATAAAACCGGGGGAAAATTCCCTGAAAAATAAGGACGGCCTGCATGGGCTGGGAAAGGAATGGAAATTTAGGCAGAAAATGGCAAAACAAAAGAAGGGCGTTACGCCTATGGACGCAGCATTGTCCTATCTAACGGCGCGGGCGCGCACCGTTGGGGAAATGGAATTGTATTTATATAAGCAGCAGTTTGGCGAGGTGGAAGTTTACGATTGCGTGGAGCGGCTCAAAGAACTAGGGTATTTAAATGACGAACAGTTTGCGGCGGATTTTATTACCAGCAGGCTCAACACCAAACCAGTGAGCCGTCGAAAACTACGGGAACAGCTCTATGGGCATAAGCTGGAACCAGCTGTGATCCAAGGGGCCCTCATGGTGGTAACGGATGAAATAGAGGCGCAGAACGCGGCGCAGGTAGCGGAAAAATTCTGGGAGCAATTTGCAGCCCTGGAAGAACACGAAAGAAAGCTGCGGGTGCTTCGCCGCCTATTGGGGCGGGGATATGATATGGGATTGGCGCGCCAACAGGTGGAAGCCGTGATCGGCAGCTTGGAAGCGGTGGAAATGGATGAATGGGAGGCGGAAGAATGAACAACGAAACCCTGACCCGGATTCCGGGGCTTTTGGTAGGCCATTATACCGATGAACAGGCGCGGACAGGCTGTACGGCCATCCTGTGCCGGGAAGGCGCAGTGGCGGGAGTGGATGTACGGGGCAGCGCCCCGGGCACCCGGGAAACGGATCTATTGCGGGGCTACAACCTGGTGGAACGGGTGAATGCCATCATGCTCAGCGGCGGCAGCGCCTTTGGCTTGGATGCGGCCGGCGGGGCTATGGCGTATTTAGAGGAACAGGGCTGGGGCATGGACGTGGGGCCCACCGTGGTGCCCATCGTGCCCGGGGCGGTGATCTTCGACCTGGGGGTGGGAGATCCCAAGGTGCGCCCCGGCCGGGCAGAGGGCTATGCCGCCTGCCAGGCTGCCAGCGACGCCCCGGTGGCCCAGGGCCTGGTAGGCGCCGGCGCCGGGGCCACCATCGCCAAAGCCTTCGGCCAAGAATATGCCAGGCCAGGCGGCGTAGGCAGCTGCTGCCTTTCCCTGGCGGGGGGCGTACTGGTGGCGGCCCTGGTGGTGGTGAACGCTCTGGGGGACGTTTACGACCCGGATACCGGGAACCTATTGGGCGCGGCCGTGCTAGATGGACAGCCTACCCCCTGCTTGACCAGCCCTGCCCTGGGTCAAGCTGGGTTTGGCAATACCACCATCGGGGTGGTGGCCACCAATGCCAAGCTCACCCGGGAGGAGGCCAATAAGCTGGCTTCCATGGGCCATGACGGATTGGCCATGGCCATTCGGCCCGTGCACACCAGCATGGATGGAGATACCCTGTTTGGCCTGGCTACCGGGCAGGTGGAGACTCCCTTCCTGCCGGTGCTGGTGGCAGGGGCCCGGGCGGCGGCGTTGGCTGTGGTACAGGCCGTTCGCCATGGAGGCGGGACGGTATGATCCTGGGGACGGGCATCGATGTGATCGAGGTGGACAGGATCCAGAAGGCAGCCGCAAAGGCTTCGTTTTACCAGGGGGTGTTCACCCAAGGGGAGCAAGCCTTTTTGCAGGCCCATGGCAACGCCCCCTGCCAGATGGCCGGCTTGTTCGCCGCCAAGGAGGCGGTGAGCAAGGCGCTGGGCACGGGGTTTTCTCAGGGGATCGGCCCAAGGGATATCGAAATCTGCCACCGGGAGAGCGGCGCGCCCTATGCGGTGCTGCATGGGGCTGCGGAAAAACGGCGAAAGGAGCTGGGCGGCCGGATCCATGTGAGCGTAAGCCACATCCAGGCCATTGCAATGGCCCAGGCGATTATGGAAGATGGAAGCGATACTGGATCGAGATAGGGTGGCCCGGATGCTGGGCAAGCGGCCCCCGGACTGCAACAAAGGCGACAATGGAAAGGGCCTGCTGCTGGCGGGCAGCGAAGGGTTTTATGGGGCGGCGGTGATGTCGGCCACCGCTTGTTTGCGGGCGGGGATCGGCACGCTGAAGGTGGTTTGTCCAGGCCCCGCGAAGCAGGCGTTCGCGGTGCTGCCGGAGGCTATGGTCTATGGGATCGGTATGGATTGGGATGCCCTGGACCTCCCCTGGGCCAAGTTGCGGCTGGAAGAGGCCACCTGTATCGGCCTGGGGCCGGGTATGGGCCGGCGCCCGGGGGTGGGAGCGGCTCTGAGACTGGCCCTTGCAACGCAAAAGCCCATGGTGGTGGATGCGGATGGTTTAAACGCGCTGTCTGGATTTTCCGAGGGGGAGCGAGAGACGCTGCTTCACACAGGGGCGGTGCTCACCCCCCATCCGGGGGAGATGGCCCGGCTCACCGGACTTTCCATGGAAGAGATCAAGGGGGACCCGGCAGCCGTGGCCCGGACCTATGCCAAGGCTTGGGGGTGTACGGTGCTGCTCAAAGGGCATCGAACTGCCATCGCCGGCCCGGACGAGGAATTCGCCTGGAACCAGAGCGGGAACGCGGGCCTTGCCAAAGGTGGCAGCGGCGACGTATTAACGGGCATGATCCTGGCCCTGCTGGGGCAAAAGCTCCGGCCCTTTGCGGCGGCCTGCGTAGGCAGCTATCTGCTGGGGGCTTCGGCGGAGACGGCCTTTGGCCTGCTGCAGGAGCGGATGCTGATGGCCCGGGATGTGATCGGCGCGATGGAGGGAACGCTGGCATTCCTATGGAAGCCGGCGCTTCACGATGGAGTAAATCAAAACGAGGAGAGTTGACGGTTATGTTATTGCTGAAACATTTGCATATCCTGCCTATGGCAGGCCCAGGCCCCATGAATGGGGACATTTTGCTGGAAAATGGCAAGATTCGCGCTTTGGGACGGGACTTGTCCGCCCCAGGCGCCCAGGTGCTGGAACTGGAGGGCCTATATGCCATGCCGGGCATGGTGGACGCCCATTGCCACATTGGCATGTGGGAGGACGGCAACATGATCGAAGGGGATGACGGCAACGAGACCAGCGGCCCCATTACCCCGGAGCTGCGGGCCATCGATGCCATCAACCCCTTTGACCGATGCTTTGCAGAAGCCTGTGCGGCCGGGGTGACCGCCTGCGTCACCGGGCCGGGCAGCGCCAACGTGATCGGCGGGCAATTCGCGGCCCTAAAGACCCGGCCGGGCAGCGTGGAGGATAAGCTGCTCAAGGCCCCTCTAGCCATGAAGGCCGCCCTGGGGGAGAATCCCAAGCGGGTCTATACCGAGCAGAAGAGCAGCCCCCAGACCCGTATGGCCACCGCCGCCTTGCTGCGGCGGGCGCTCCTGGAGGCGCAGGCATACGCCAGGAAGCAGGCGGAGAAGGCGGGGGCGGACTACAACATGGCAAAAGAGGCCCTGCTGCCTGTGCTGCGGGGGGAACTGCCCTTGAAGATCCATGCTCACCGGGCGGACGACATCCTCACCGCCATACGGATCGCTGAGGAATTCCACCTGCGCTTCTCCTTGGAGCATTGCACCGAGGGCTATCTGATCCCAGAGGCCATCCGCCAGGCCCAGGACGCGGGGGCCAAGGTGATCATTGGGCCTTTGCTGACGGACCGGAGCAAGGTGGAGTTGCGTAACCTAACCTTCCAGGCCCCCAAGCTGCTCCATGACCAGGGGATCGAATTCGCCCTGATGACAGATCATCCGGTGGTACCCCTTCAATACCTGCCGGTGTGTGCGGCCCTGGCGGTGCGGGAAGGCCTGGACGAGGATACCGCCCTTAAGGCCATCACCCTCCATGGGGCCCGGGCGGTGGGGTTAGAAGATCGCCTAGGCAGCCTGGAACCGGGCAAGGATGGGGATGTGGCCATCTTCCGGGGGCATCCGTTGGATGTGCGGAGCCGGTGCGTCATGACCTTGATCGACGGGCAGATCGTCCATGACCAGCGATAGCCTGCAGGAGGAAAAAGCCGCCCTTCGCCGCCAAATGCGGCGGCAGCTCCGGGCCCTGTCCCCGGAGCAGGCCAGGGCGGAATCCCAGTTGGCCAGCCTTTCCCTCCTGGACATGCCCGCTTTCCAAGCCGCAGGCTGCATCCTGGCCTATATGGCCATGCCGGGGGAATGCGATCCATCCCTTGCGGTGGAGGCGGCCCGGGGGGCGGGCAAGACCGTAGCCTTTCCCCGGTGCGAGGCGGGGGGAAAACTAAGCCTATGGGTGCCTGCCGGCCTGGAGGACCTGGAGATCGGCCGTTATGGCATATGGGAGCCTGCGCCGGCCCGGTGTAAGCCCTTGCAACCCGGACAGGTGGAGTTTGCCATCGTGCCTGGCCTGGCCTTTGATGCGGCAGGCCGCCGTTTGGGCCGGGGCGTAGGCTACTACGATAGGCTGCTTAAGGGGATGCGGGCCACAAAGGTGGGCTTCGCCTTTTCCTGCCAGCTGTTGCCTGCGGTGCCCGTTTGGGGACAGGATGTGGGAATGGATGCCTTGGCGCTGCCGGGGAAAATACTGAAATATGCGACAGAATTGTAAATTCATGGGATTGCCGCTTGTGCAGGCGAGGCTTTGATGTTACACTATTTAAGACCTTGTAAATAATACACGAGCATGGAGGATCGGGTGCGTATCATAGCCGGAAACATGCGGGGCAGGACCATCGAAGCCCCCAAGGGCAGGGATACCCGCCCTACCCTGGATAGGGTCCGGGAATCCCTGTTTGGGATCCTCCAGTTCGATTTACCGGGCCGCCGGGTGTTGGATCTGTTTGCCGGTTCGGGCAGCCTGGGCCTGGAAGCCCTTTCCCGGGGGGCTGCGTACGCCTATTTCTGCGACCGGGATCGTGGCGCCCAGCAGGCCGTCAACCGGAATATTGCCAACCTGGGCCTACAGGAACAGGCCCAGCTTTTCCCCGTGTCCTACGAGGCAGCCATCGCCATGTTGGCCCAGCGGGGCGTCCAAGTTGAGCTGGTGTTTCTGGACCCTCCCTATGCAGGGGGATTGTATGAGAACGCCTTTTCGTTGCTGCTGCAAAGCGGCATCCTGGCCCCAGGCTGCATCCTGGCGGCGGAGCATAGCCCCAAAGCGCCCCTCCCGGTCCCCCAAGGCCTTTGCGCCTATGATACCCGGCGCTATGGGGATGTGGCCATCACCTTTTTGCGGGAGGCGCAGCCATGAGGATTGCGGTTTATCCTGGAACCTTCGACCCCTTTACCATGGGGCATATGGATATTTTGACCCGGGCTTGCCGGCTTTTTGATCAGGTATATGTGGCGGTGTTGGTGAACAGCGCCAAGACCCCCTGGTTTTCCGATGGGGAACGCCGGGAAATGATCCAAACCTGCATCCAGCATCAGGGCCTTTCCAACGCGGCGGCGGAGTGCAGCGACGGCCTATTGACCCAATATGTACGGGAAAAGGGGGCGTGTGCCGTGGTGCGAGGCGTGCGGGATGCGGCGGATCTAGCCTATGAAGCCAGGCTGGACTGCGCCAACCGGCATTTGCTGCCGGAATTTGAGACCGTGTGCTTGTTGGCGCGGCCGCAAATGAGCTTTCTGAGCGCGGGGATCGTGCGTGAGATCGCCTCTTACGGAGGAGATATAACCGGGCTGGTGCCTGAACCCATAGAAAATAAAATTGCAGAAAGGCTGATGAACCTATGAGCAATGTGCAGAACCTCAAGATCTACGACATCATTGAGCAATTTGAAGATCTGATCGAAAATAGCCCCAGACCCAAGCTGAGCGGCAATGCCACCAAGCGAATCGTGGACGTGGATGAGATATTCGACCTATTGGGAGATCTAAAGACCACCATTCCGGAGGATATCCGCCGGGCCAATGGCATTATTGCCGAAGCCCGCACCATGCGTAATAACGCGGAGGACCATGCCCGGGATGTGGTGGCTGAAGCGGAGCAACAAGCGGCGGCTACCATTGCGGACGCCCAGGGCAAGGCCAGCCAGATCGTAGAGAAGGCCAAGGCCGAGTATGAGCGGCTTATCGCGGAGGATGAGATCTATCAAGAGGCCCAGAAACGGGCCCAGCTATTGGCCATGAAGGCGGAGTATAACGCCAGCCAGGTCTACGAAAACGCCAAGACCTATGCGGATGATATCCTGGCGGATCTGGAACGGTTCCTGGGGGAATATAAACGCTTGGTGGAGGTGAACCGGCGGGATCTGGACGCCCGTTCGCCCCAGCCGGCAACTCCGGCCCAACCCGCCCAGCCGGCAGCTCCGGCAGCAGCCCAGCCTGCCCAGCAGGCGCCGGTCCAGGCCCAGGCAGCAGCCGCGCCGGCGGCGGCGCCCGCCTATGCCCCGCAGCCTCAACAGCCGGCTAAGCCCGCCAAGGGCCGCAAAGCCCCGGAGCCTGTGGATGACGACTATGACGACGAGGACGATTACGACGGCCGGGATGAGCGGGGCGGCTTCCTATTTGGCCTCTTCAAGAAGAAGAAGGACTTTGACGACGACGATTTTGACGACGATTATGATGCTTAATGCCGCTGCATGGCAGTAAAAAAACAGCATGGGGTCCCCGGAGGGGTTCCATGCTGTTTTTGCTTAGGAGCCACGAAATGAAGGATTTCCATCGACAAGACCCCTTGCTATCCTTATGCGGATTGGCCTGCTGCCTTTGTCCCATGGAGCTGGGGGGCTATTGTCCTGGCTGCGGAGGCGGCCGGGGCAACCAACCCTGCGCCATTGCCCGATGTAGCCTGGCCCATGGCCGGGTAGCCTATTGTTGTGCCTGCGAGGCCTATCCTTGTCCCATATCCGGGACGGCGGAGGCCTATGATTCCTTCATCACCCATAGGAACCGGCTGGAAAATCTGGAGCGGGCCCGGCGGGACCTTCAGGGGCTGCAAAAGGAACTGGAGGAAAAGCGGGATATTTTGCTGGAGTTGTTGACAAATCATAACGATGGCCGCCGCAAGACCCTGTATTGCCTGGGGGTAAACCTGTTGCCGCTGGAGGATCTGCGGGGGATTCGGACGCAATGCAGAGGAGTCCCGGAGAAGGGAGTCGCTGCCCGGCTTATACAGGAAGCCGCCGCCAAAAGGGGGATAGAGCTTACGCTGCGCAAAAAGTAAGGGCCGCGCCTTGGCAGCGGCCCCTAAAGCCCTGCAAAAAAGGCATAATCGGATAGGTGGGGAGATGGTTTCAGACGATTGGCTGATATGGCGTTCCATTTAAGGCTCTCAGGCCGGGCCGGTTGATTCCTTCCCAGCCCCTCAGCTGGCTGGCACAAAGCCGAAGAAACGATGGGGTCAAGCCAAATATCCCGCCAAATGCGCTGCCGCGTCCTCTCCAATGGCAACAGCTTAGGGGACAGACTCTTTCCTAATGGTAGCGGCCGGCCAAGCCGGCTGTGACCATGTATTCGGTGTGTACAGGAACATCCTACTTTTATAAAAAAAGAAAGCCGGTCTGCAAACCCCATTTTTTAGAACGGGGAAGACGGACTAAGCACAATTTTCTCGTTGCAGTTTGTCTTTGATCCGGCCCAGCCAGGCGGAAAGCAGCAGCAAACAGCTGGCGGCCAAAAGGGAAACGCCGCCCACCCACAGGGCGGAGAACGCATTTTGGGCCAAGCCGGAAGAAGCTGGCGCAAAGACCGCTTGGGCGTCCGGCAGAAACAGGGGACAAAGGAAATAGGCCAGCAAGGCGCTCAGACAGCCTTGCAATAGCTTACGGCCCAGGTATTGGCCTAGGCGTATGCGGGCGAAGGCTAGGGATTGGACTAGGATGCAGATCCCGCCAAAGCTGAAGAAAAACGCGGCCAAGGCTGCGGTCTGCCGCAGGGAAAGGCCGGCTTCCCCCAAGGCCTTGCAGCCGGCCACCATTTCCAACATGCCGGTGAGCAACAGGCTGGGGAACTGTTTCGGTAGGGAAACCTTGGCCAGAAGTTGGACAAGGGGCGCAGTGAGCAAGGATAGAAGTCCGGTTTCCTGGAGCAGGGCCATGAAGGCCATGAAAAACAGCATGGCCCCGCCAATGCTGAGCATGGCCGCAACCCCGGCCGCCATGGCTTCCCGGAGCAGGCGGAAAAAGGAAGGCGGGTTGGGCCTGGGCAAGGCTGGGCCGGCGGCGGGCTTGGCCAGCAGGAAAAAAACCCCAGCGGAGACCAACTGAGCGATCAGGATGGGCCAGGCCAGCTGGGGAACTCCTATGATGCTGCCGGCAAAGCTGCCGGCAATGAACATGGGGCTTACGGCGTTCAGGGCGGCCACGGCGGGGGTATGGTCTTCCTCCAGGGAGCCGGCTAACCGGGCGCCGGTGGGGGCGCCGGAAACCATGGAGACGGAATAGAGGAACAAGGGGTTTTGCATGGATATGGCCCCGCAGTTTTGCATGATATGGGCGCAGATAAAAAAAGGAAGCAGGGCGGGCAGCACCGCGTCCCGCCAAAGATAAAAGCCCTGCCGGGCCGCCTCTAGGGCGGGATCGCTATAGAGGACAAAAAGGCCGCAACACAGGGCGCAAAAGGCAAAGATGACCACTTGCTTTTTCATGGGGACCTCCCTTAGGGTATGGAATGGGCTTATCCATACATATGCGGGAGGCGAGGGATTCAGTCTAGGATCTGGAGGGGCTGGCCAAAATCAAAGGGGGCGGGTTGGGGTTGCCGGGCAGCCAAGGGGGCGATCTCCGCAGCGAAACGATCTAGCTGGAAGAAGCGCACCTGGGCGGGGGTAAGGCCCTGGGCGTCGGCATAGCGGCAGATCACAGGCAACCGGGAGGCTTGGCATAGCCTGGCCAGCAAAGGCATGGCTTGCCGCCGCAGCCCCAGCACCCGGCAATAGAGCCCCTGGGGCAGCTGCTCCAGGTCCGCCCGGGTAATGCCCAGGGCTGCGCACAGGCAAGCCCGCTTCAGCCGGGCCATGGGGTAGCGGCGGGTCTTTACCAGAGTAAGGAGCTCCTCCATGGTGGCGGCTTCCCGGCAGGCCCTGTATAAGGGGTTTTCCAGCCCTTCCCGCACCTCCCCTAGATCGGCCAGCTGGGCCTTGGACAGGCGGCGCAGGGCATAGAGCAGCACGGGGGACAGCTGGGAAAAGGTGCGTATGTCCCCCTGGGCCAGCTGCGCCGCCATATCTGAGCGCACCTGGGGGGAGAGGTAGGGGGCCAGGCTTTCCAGATCCCCTGCCTGGATGCAGCCCCGCAGGGCGGTGGCGCTGGCGTGGGGGCCAAATAACCCATCCTGATCATGGCCGGCCCCCTCCCGGCGCAGGGCATAGGGCGTTATGGCGGAATGGCACAGGGAAAGGGCCCTAAGGTATTCCAGGCCCAATATATCGTTGGGGCCGGGTGTAACCCCTTGGGCGGCCCGCAGGGCTGCGTCCCGGGCGGCGGGGTAGCTGCCGCCCTGCTTCAGGGACGCGGTCAACGCCTGGGCATAGGCGGGGGTATCCGCCGCGTCCAGGGCCTGTTGGAGCAGGCTTACGTCCCCCAGCTCGCTGCCGAAGCAAAGGGTATCCACCACTTGGAGGCTATCCAATAGGGCGATGGCGCCCCTGGCAAAGCCTGCGGCGCTGGTCAGGGAGCAGACCGTGGGCAGGCCGATCACCAGATCCGCCCCTTGGGCAAGGGTCCACTTGGTCCGCAGGTGCTTGGAAAACATGGCGGGCTCTCCCCGCTGGACAAAATCCCCGCTCATGACCACCAGGGCAAAGTCGCTTTGGGTCAAGGCCTTGGCCTGGGCCAGATGATAGGCGTGCCCACTGTGAAAGGGATTGTATTCGGCAACGATGCCAACCACACGCATAGGATATAGCCTCCCGGAGGTTTTTCCTGAGTATACCACAGGCGGGGAGATCCCGCAAAAAAACCGCCGAAAAGGATGTAAAAAACAGGCAGGTATGCTATAATGGTATCGTCCCGTTCTGCGGGACAAGGGGCCAACAAATACCATTTCAATCCCATAGACGCGATAGGCGAAAGGAGCAAAGCAAATGTCCGTCATCGAAACAATCCGTGAAAAAGCCAAAACCGATGTCAAGCATATCGTCCTGCCCGAGGGCAGCGAGGAGCGTACCGTACAAGCCGCCCAGCGGATCACCGAGCAGGGCATCGCCCGGGTGACGCTGATCGGCGATCCTGGGGAGATCCAGGCGGTTGCTGACAAGTTCGGCGTATGCCTCCAGGGGGTGGATGTGATCGACCCCAAGGCCAGCGCGGATTATCCCCGGTATTGCGAAACCTTCGCCAAGATGCGGGCCAAGAAGGGGGTCACCCTAGAGCAAGCCCAAAAGACCATGCTGGACCCCTTGTTCTTCGCCGCCATGATGGTATACGACGGTAAGGCGGACGGCTTTGTGTCCGGCGCCATCAACACCACGGGCAATACCCTGCGCCCGGGTTTGCAGATCATCAAGACCGCCCCTGGGGTCTCCACCGTTTCCAGCTGCTTCATCATGGAGGTGCCGGATACCTCCTATGGCCAGAACGGGGTGTTGATTTTTGCGGATTGCGCAGTGAATATCGCCCCCACGGCGGAACAGCTGGCTTCCATCGCCGTGGCCTCCGCCCAGACGGGCAAGGCCCTGTGCGGCATGGACCCCAAGGTGGCCATGCTTTCCTTCTCCACCAAGGGCAGCGCCAAGCACGAAAACGTGGATAAGGTGGCGGAAGCCACCCGGTTGGTGAAGGAAATGGCCCCGGATCTGAACGTGGACGGGGAATTGCAGGCGGACGCGGCCTTGGTGGAAAAGGTGGGCCAGCTCAAATCCCCCGGCAGCCCGGTGGCAGGCCATGCCAACGTGCTGGTATTCCCGGACCTGCAGGCGGGCAACATCGGCTACAAGCTGGTGCAGCGGCTGGCTGGCGCCGAGGCCATCGGCCCCATCTGCCAGGGCTTTGCCAAGCCCATCAACGACCTGTCCCGGGGCTGCAGCATCGAGGATATCGTATCCCTGGTGGCGGTCACCGCCGTCCAGGCCCAAAATATGTAATTACAATTACGGCATAAACTTAGGAGGAATGTTATGAAGGTATTGGTCATCAACGCAGGCAGCTCTTCCCTGAAGTATCAGCTCATCGACGTGGACAGCGGCGCGGTTATCGCCAAGGGGCTTTGCGAGCGCATCGGCATCGACGGCTCTAAGCTGACCTACAAGCCCACGGGCAAGGATTCCCACGTGTTTGAAAAGGACATGAAGGACCATGCCCAGGCCATCCGCATGGTGCTGGAAGCCCTGGCGGACAAGGATATCGGCGTGGTGAAGAGCATGGACGAGATCGACGCGGTGGGCCATCGGGTGCTCCATGGCGGCGAGAAGTTCTCCGAGCCCGTGGTCATCAACGACAACGTGCTGGCCACCATCGAAGAGTGCGTACCCCTGGGCCCCCTCCACAACCCCGCCAACCTGATGGGCATCCGGGGCTGCATGGAGGTCATGCCCGGCGTGCCCATGGTGGCGGTGTTCGATACCGCCTGGGGCCAGACCATGCCCAAGGAAGCCTTTATCTACGCCCTGCCCTATGACGCCTATACCAAGTACCAGATCCGCCGCTATGGCTTCCACGGCACCTCCCACCGGTATGTGACCGGCCGGGCCGTGGAAAAGCTGGTGGCCGCCGGCATGAAGAAAGAGGACACCCGGGTCATCACCTGCCACCTGGGCAATGGCTCCAGCGTCAGCGCCGCCCGGGGCGGCAAATGCATCGATACTTCCATGGGCCTTACCCCATTGGAGGGCCTGCCCATGGGCACCCGCTGCGGCGATATCGACCCGGCCATCGTGCCTTTCATCATGCAGCGCACCGGTATGACCCCTGCGGAGATGGATACCTATATGAACAAAAAGAGCGGTATGCTGGGCCTGTCCGGGGTTTCCAGCGACTTCCGGGATCTGGAAGCCGCCGCCAAGGAAGGCAACGAGCGGGCGGAGCTGGCTCTAAAGACCTTTGCCTATAAGGTAAAGAAGTATATCGGCTCCTATAGCGCGGCCCTGGGCGGAGTGGACGCCATCGTATTCACCGCCGGCGTGGGCGAAAACGACCAGGGGATCCGGGCCCAGGTGCTACACGGGTTGGAATATCTGGGCGTGGACACGGATTTCGATAAGAACCTGAACGCGCCCCGGGGCGAAGAGGTGGAGATCTCCAAGCCCGGCAGCCGGGTAAAGGTTTTCGTGATCCCCACGGATGAGGAAATGGTCATCGCCCGGGATACCGCCGCCTTGACTGCAAAATAATAATAAAGAACCCCCGTGCAGGGCGGTAAAAGGCCAAATTCCATATTGACAAATCCCCGCCCTGCATATACAATGAACGATGTCGGTTTTTTGAGGTGCTAGCTATGCAGTTTTCCATTGCCGCCCAGCTGAAGCAGCCAGGTTTGGTTGGCCATTATGAGGCGGACGTCCATTTGCCAGCCCAATCCTATATGGGCCGGACGGTAGCCTTCCACGGGCCGTTGCATGTGGAAGCCCGGTATGTGTACGATGGGGAGAGCTTGTTGGTGCAGGGCACGGTAACGGCCATCCTCGATTCCGTGTGCGCTTTGTGCACCAAGGAATTTCAAGAGCCTTTCAGCTTTGATTTTGAGGAGCGGTTCGTCAAAGATCCCGACCCGGAGGACGAGTGTTATCCTATGGGCAGCGAGGCGTTGGATCTGACCCAGGCTGTGCTGGATAATCTCTTTCTAAACCTGCCCCTGCAAAGCCTATGCAAAGAGGATTGCAAAGGCCTTTGCCCGGTGTGCGGGTGCGACCTGAACACGGTCCAGTGCGCTTGCGTGCGGGAGACAGAGCCCCAACGGGAAATGCCTTTCGCCCAGCTGGGCGCGCTGTTGAATCACGATAAGGAGGTGTAAGCATGGCGGTCCCCAAGAGGAAAACGTCCAAAGCCAAGCGGGATGCCCGCAGGGCCAATTGGAAGCTGTCCGTTCCCGGTATCGTGGAATGCCCGCAGTGCCACGAGGCGAAGCTCGCCCATCGTGTGTGCAAGAAGTGCGGCTATTACGATGGCAAGCAGGCTATCGAAGTGGAAAAGGCCTGATGCGTCCATTCAATAACAAATAAGGGCTTCCGTCTGTGTGGAAGCCCTTTTCCTTTGCAGAAGCAGCGGTAGATGTGATAAACTATACTATACATATATCAATAAGGACGGCAGCGTAAAGGGGTATGCCCTGCGAGCCGCTCCGGATGAACGCACAGGCGATAGCCGGCGATCCTAGCAGGAGGGAAATGCATATGAAGATAGCCGTAGACGTATTTGGCGGGGACTATGCGCCCCAGGCAACCATAGAAGGAAGCTTACAGGCATTGCAACGCTTTGCGGATATAGAACTGGTGCTTTTTGGGGACGAGGAAAAGATGCGGCAGGCGCTATCCGCCTATCCCCAGGCGGAACAAAGCCGAATTACCCTGCGCCATTGCACCCAGGTGATCTCCTGCGAGGAGTCCCCCACGGCGGCCATCCGTACCAAAAAGGATTCCTCCATGGTAAAGGGCCTGGAAGCGGTACGGGATGGGGAGGCGGTATGCCTGGTGAGCGCAGGCAGCACAGGGGCGCTGTTGGCAGGGGCTACCCTGATCGTGCGGCGGCTCAAGGGGGTGAAGCGGCCTGCCCTGGGCATGGCCATCCCCAACCAAAAGGGCGGGGCGACCCTATTGATGGATTGCGGCGCCAACACGGATTGCAAACCTTCTTATTTAATGCAGTTTGCCGTGATGGCCAGCGCGTATATGGAAGGGGTGCTGGGGGTGCAGGAACCTCGGATCGGCCTATTGAACAACGGCGCGGAGGCGGAAAAGGGCAATGCCCTTACCAAGGCGGCTTATCCGCTGCTGGCGGGTGCGCCCATCCATTTTGTTGGTAACTGTGAGGCCCGGGAGATCCTGAGCGGGAATTTCGATGGGGTGATCTGCGACGGGTTTGACGGGAATGTGGTGCTCAAATATACCGAGGGCTTGGCGGAAGTGCTGATGAGCATGCTCAAGCAAGAGCTGCTGGCGGATACCCGCAGCAAATTGGGAGCGGCCCTGGCAAAGCCCGCGTTCCGCCGGTTTAAGCGGATCATGGACTATACCGAGTACGGCGGGGCGCCCCTATTGGGGGTGGCCGGCGGGGTGATCAAGGCCCACGGCAGTTCTAACGCCAAGGCCATCTGCGCGGCCATCGGGCAGGCTAGGCAGTTTGCAAAGGCGGATGTTCTGGCAACCATGGCCCAAGGAATCGAAAAACTGCCAGATATAGAGGATTGACATCCGCAGCGGTTCAGGCTAAACTATGCCTAGCAATCATTACCTAATTGTGCAATGGAAGGATGTGTCAGCATGGATTTTGAAAAGATTCGGGACCTGCTCGCAAAGCAAATGGACATTCCAGCGGAGACCATCACCCCGGAATCCCGGCTGGGTGAGGACCTGAAGGCAGATTCCCTAGACCTGGTGGAATTGGTCATGGACCTGGAGCAGGAATATGGCCTGCAGATCCCGGAAGAAGATCTTCCCAATATCCATACCGTCGGGGATATTGTGGCCGCCCTCAATAAGTAAGGCGGATACTGGAATTGTACATGTGAAGGCTAAGCGCGGCATATCGAACCATGGATATGCTCCTGTATTTCGGTATGCCCTGTTTGGCTGTTTGGCCAATTGGCTGCGCCGGCGGGTGATAAGGGTCCTCATCTTAGCATAGGGTGCGGGCATTTTCGCATGGAGGAGAGGTGCGCATGGAAATGGATTTCCTGCGGAAAAAGGTTCTGCAGGCACTGGAGGAAAGACTGGGATATACGTTTTCTGATCTTTCCCTGTTGGATGCGGCGTTGACGCATACCTCCTATGTGAAGGGCGATGGGAAAGCCCATGAGCATAACGAACGGCTGGAGTTTTTAGGAGACGCCGTTTTGGAGCTATGCGTGAGCGAATATCTGTACCGCAATTTCCCAAAGCTGAACGAAGGCGTTATGACCCGGGCCCGGGCTGCATCCGTATGTGAAAGCGCATTGCATCTTGTTGCGCTGCAATTGGAGCTGGGGACCTGCTTGCGCCTAAGCCGGGGGGAAGAACACTCAGGCGGCCGGGAAAAACCTTCTATCTTGGCGGATGGGGTGGAGGCTGTGATCGGAGCCATCTATTTAGACGGCGGGTTGGAAGCAGCTAGGACGTTTATTTTGGGCATGACCCAGGCCCAGATCCGCGCGGCTGTGCAAAACGTAGATGCCAAGGACTATAAGACCCAGTTGCAGGAATATGTACAGAAGCTGCATAAGGGGAATGTGACCTATGAATTGCTGAATACCACGGGCCCAGACCATCAAAAGGTATTTTATATGCGGGCTGTGGTGGCGGGGGATCCTATGGGCACGGGCCAGGGAGGCTCCAAGCAGGAAGCCGGGCAGGCAGCCGCCCGGCAGACCCTGGAAATGCTGGGGGATAAAAGCCCAAATGGGGTTGAAACCAAATGGGAGAGGCATGGTAGCTAAACATTGCGACTGATCAAACTGGAACTAAACGGATTTAAATCCTTTGCGAAAAAGACCCAGATCGATATAGAGCGGGGCGTGACCGCCATCATCGGCCCCAACGGCAGCGGCAAAAGCAATATTGCAGACGCAGTGCGTTGGGTGCTGGGGGAGCAGAGCGCCAAGGCCCTACGGGGCGCCAAGATGGAGGACGTGATCTTCAATGGCACGGAATCCCGCAAGCCCCAGGCCTTTTGCGAAGTGACCCTTACCTTTGACAACGCGGACGGGGAACTTCCCACCGACTATGCGGAGGTCAGCATCACCCGGCGGGTGTACCGTAGCGGCGAAAGCGAATACCTGATCAACCGAACGCCTTGCAGGCTCAAGGACATCCAGTCCCTGCTGCGGGATACGGGAGTAGGAAAGGAAGGGTATTCCATCATCGGTCAGGGCAAGGTGGAGGAGATCCTGTCCAATAAATCCGGCGACCGGCGGGCTGCCTTTGAGGAGGCGGCAGGGGTGATGAAATACCGGGTGCGCAAGGAGGAAGCCGAACGCAAGCTGGAAAACACCAAAAAGAACCTGGTGCGCTTGCAGGATATTTTGGAGGAGCTCGGCACCCAGATCGGCCCCCTGGAGGAGCAGAGCGAAGCCGCCCGCACCTTTTTGCGGCTGCGGGATGAGCTAAGGGAGATCGAGGTCAATCTGTTCCTGTATCAGTATGATAAGCTGCAGGAGCGGTTGAAAACCCTGGAGGAAAGCCTGGGCCAGCTGGATGGGGAGCTCCGCACAGCCGGGGAGCTAGCGGAGCGGCTCAGCAAGCAGTGCGCCCAGGAAGAGGAGCAGGAACGGGAACTGAACGGCGCCATTTCGCAGATGCAGGGGCGGCTGCTTTCCATGTCTTCCGGGGCGGAGGCCCATGCAGGTTCCGTAAAGGTATTGGAGGAGCGCATGGGCAATCTAAGCCGGGAACAGGCCCGGCTGGAGGAGGAAAGCAGGAGCCAAAGCAGCCAGGCCGCCGTTTTGCGGGCCCAGTGGACGGCTGCGGGACAGGAGCAAGCAGCGGCGCAGGAAGCGCGGGATGCCTGCGCAGCCGACTTGGCGCAGACCGAGAGGGCGCGCCAGGAAATGGAGCAAGAGATCCAACAAAGGGAGCAGGAAACCGAGCGGCAGAAAAACAGCATGATCGAGGCCCTGAACCGGCTCAGCGACGCGAAAAGCCGGATCTCCCGGTTGGAAGCCATCCGCACGGCGGTAACGGAGCGGATGGGGGAAGCCCAGGCCCAGGAGCAGGCCATCCGCCAGGAAGGGGAAAAGCTAGAGCAGGAGCAAGCCCAGCTTGCGGCTTGCTATAGCCAGATGCAGGCTGCTTACCAGGAAAAGCATGAGGCCCGGCAGGCGGCTGCGGGTCGGGTGAGCCGGCTGCAAACCGCCATCAAGGCGGTGCAGGAGGAAAGCCGGCGCATGGAGCAGCAGGCAGAGGCTGCCAAAAGTCGGATCAAGGTACTGGAGGAGATGAAGCGGGCTTACGAGGGCTATTATGCCAGCGTACGGAACCTGTTAAAGGACGCGGACCGGGACCAGGAATTGGGGGCGTGCATCGAAGGCGTCGTGGCGGAGCTGGTGCAGGTGCCAAAAGCCTATGAGACCGCCCTGGAAATGGCCCTGGGCAGCGCCATGCAGAACATTGTGACCCCCACGGACCAGGCCGCCAAGAAGGCCATCGACCATCTGCGCAGCAGGCAATATGGTAGGGCTACCTTCTTGCCTGTGAATGTGATCCGGCCCCGGACATTGAACCAACAGGAGCTAAGCTGCTGTCAGGTAAAAGGGTTTTTAGGCGTGGCCAGCCAGTTGGTTGGATATGCGGAGCGGTACCGTGGGATCTTTGAAAACCTGTTGGGCAGAACGGTATTGGTGGAGGACCTGGAAGCGGGCATGGCCATCAACCGGCAGGCAAAGGGCGCATTTCGCATCGCCACTCTGAAGGGGGACATCATCAACCCCGGTGGTTCCATGACCGGCGGCAGCACCCAAAAGCGGGAGTTCAGCCTGATCGGCCGGGAGCGGGAGATCCAGGAGCTGCAAAAGGGGCTTGCCCAGCTTGCCAAAGCCATCCGGGAGCAGGCGAGCCATACCGGGGAGATGGAGCGGGAACTGGCGGCGGCGGAGCAGGGTTTGCAGGCTGCCACCGAGGCCTTGCACGCCCAGGATCTGGAGCTGGCGGCCCAACGGGAAAAGGTGGAAGCCCTTAAGCAATATGTGGAGGAAAACCAGGAGGCCCTGGAGCGGAACCAGCGGGAATATAGCCAGCTTCAGGACAATATCGACAATATAGACCAGCAGTGCGCGGAGGCCAGGCAGGCCCAGAGCAGCTTGGAAGCGGGCAATGTGGCCAGCCAGGAGGACGTAAGGCGTATGCAGGCGGAATTGACCGCCCGCAGAAGCGAATATGCCGGCGTCAACGACAAGGCCACGGAGCAGAAGGTGGCCCTCATGGCCCGGGAGAAGGAGCTGCAGGGGTTGCAGCAGACCCGGGAGCGGCTGGAAAAGGAAGCGAAAAGCCTGGAGCAGCAGGCGGCTGCCGCCAAGGAACAGGCAGCCCAAAGCCAGCGGCAGCAGCAGCTGCTGCAGGCGGAGTTGGCGACGCTTTTGCAGGGGCTGGATGGAGAGCGCAAGGATATCGACCTGCTCACCGAACAGATCCGAAGCCTGGAAGAGGAGCGGGCGTCCCATCTGCGGGCCCTGGACGAGGCCCGGGGCCAGCGGGAGGAAGCGGCCCAGGCGTTGAGCGAGCTGGGGGAGCGGCGGCATAAGGTGGAGCTGAACCAGAACCGGGCCCAGATGGAGCTGGCCAATATGCAGGACCGGATCTGGAGCGATTATGAGCTCACCTATGAAAACGCCCAGCCCATGCGGCAGGAGATCTCGGTGGCGGCGGGCAACATCCGGGCGGATGCGCTGAAAAAGGAAATCAAGGCCCTGGGGGATGTGAACATCAATGCCATTGAAGACTATCGAAATGTGAAGGATCGCTATGACGCCCTGGACGCCCAATGCAAGGATCTGACCCAGGCGGAAGCGGATCTGCAGGTGCTTATCGAGGACCTGGTGCATACCATGGAGCGGGAGTTCCAGCGGCAGTTCAGCTTGATCCAGCAGAATTTCTCCATCGTATTTGGAGAGCTGTTTGGCGGCGGCCGGGCGGAGCTGGTTTTAAGCGATCCCAAGGATATCCTCAATTGCGATATCGATATCATCGCCCAGCCCCCAGGGAAGAAATTGCAGCTGCTATCCCTGCTGTCCGGTGGGGAACGGGCGCTGACGGCCATCGCCCTGCTGTTCGCCATTTTGAAGCTGAAGCCGACGGCATTTTGCATACTGGATGAGATCGAAGCGGCGCTGGACGAGGCCAATGTAAGCAATTTTGCATCCTATGTGCGGAACTATTCCGCCAACACCCAGTTTATCCTGATCACCCACCGGAAGGGCAGCATGGAGGTATGCGATTCCCTGTACGGGGTGGCGATGGAAGAAAAGGGCGTATCCAAGGTGGTATCCGCCCGGTTTGCCTCAGTTGGAGGCTAGGCAGGAGGAAGGAAAATGGGAATCTTCGGAAAACTAAAAGAAAGCCTTGCCAAGGTGGGGGGCGGCATGTTGGCAGGGGTGTTTGCCGGACCGGAACGCATCGATGAGGATTTCTATGAGGAGTTGGAAGAAGCCCTCATCGTGGCGGATGTGGGCATGGAGACCACCGAGATCCTGCTGGCGCGGCTTCGGCAGGCGGTGAAGGAACAGGAACTGCATACCCGGAGCGAGGCCCGGCAGGCTATGGTGGAGATCTTGGCCAAGGCCATGGAGCCCAAAACCCCCTTTGCAGGGGAGGCAGGGCCGGCGGTGCTGCTGATCGTAGGGGTAAATGGGGTTGGAAAGACCACCTCCCTGGGGAAGTTGGCCCATCTGTATAAATCCAAGGGTCGCAATCCCCTGTTGGCTGCCGGAGACACCTTCCGGGCGGCGGCGGCGGAACAGTTATCCATCTGGGCAGAACGGGCGGACACCCCCATTGTGAAGCAAGGGGAAGGGGCGGACCCGGCAGCGGTGGTATATGACGCCATTTGCTCGTACAAGGCAAAGGGCCGGGATCTGCTGCTGGTGGATACGGCAGGCAGGCTCCATAATAAGAAAAACCTGATGGAAGAGCTTGCTAAGATCCGCCGGGTGATCAATCGTGAGCTGCCGGATGTGCCCTGCGAATCCCTCTTGGTGCTGGACGCCACCACCGGCCAAAACGCCATTGCCCAAGCAAAGGCATTTACCCAGGCCGCCGGCTTGACCGGGGTGATCCTTACAAAGCTGGACGGCACGGCCAAGGGCGGGGTAGCCCTGGCGGTACAAGGGGTTTTAGAGGTGCCCGTTCGGTTCATCGGGGTGGGGGAAGGTATGGAAGACCTCCTTCCGTTCGATCCTATGGATTTTGCCAGGGCCCTTCTGGAGCAATAAGGAGCGGATGATGAAAACCAGGTTATTTCATAAAGGGATCTCTCCCATTCGCGTATTGCCGCTAGGCTATTTGGGCGTGATCTGTGTGGGCACGCTGTTGTTGATGTTGCCCGCCGCTTCCTATGACGCCCCGTTGCCATTCTTGGATGCCCTTTTTACCGCCACCTCCGCCTCTTGTGTGACCGGTTTGGTGGTGGTGGATACGGGAACCTATTTTACGCCCTTTGGTCAGGCGGTGGTGCTGCTGCTGATCCAGGTGGGCGGCCTGGGGTTTATGGCGGTGACCACCATGCTGTTTTTGGCCCTGCGGGCCCGGGTATCCCTCCGGGGGCGTATGCTGTTGGCGGAAGGCACCGGCTCTGGGCAAATTCAAGGGGTGGTCCTTTTAAGCCAACGCATTGTGGCCCTTACCATGGCTTGCGAAAGCATTGGCGCCCTGCTGCTATCCATCCGGTTTGTCCCGCTTTATGGCTGGGGAAAAGGGATCTGGTATGCGGTATTCCATAGCGTTTCCGCTTTTTGCAATGCCGGCTTTGACCTGATGGGCGATTTCCAATCCCTGGTCCCATTCGTGCGGGACCCCTTGGTGAATTTTACTATTATGTGGCTCATTGTCATGGGTGGCTTGGGCTTCGCATTGATCCTGGAACTGATCCGCAAACCCAAGACAAAGCAACGGATAAGCGTTCATGGCCGTACGGTATTGATCGCCACCGCAATGCTGGTCTTTGGCGGCGGTATCCTTTTCTGGCTGTTTGAACGGCATAACCCAGATACCCTGGGGGAGTTTCCGCTGTCAACCCAATTGATGGCCTCCCTGTTCCAGTCGGTAACCTGCCGGACGGCGGGCTTCAATACCATCGACCAGACCGCCCTGTGCGAGGGCAGTAAGCTGCTCAGCTTCCTGCTGATGTTCATCGGCGGCGCGCCGGCAGGCACCGCGGGCGGCGTAAAGATCACCACCGTGGCCATGCTGTTCTTTTCGGTGCGCTCGCTCATGCGGGGCAGAGAGGAGACCGAGGCTTTTGGCCGGCGGTTTTCCCGCAACGCCTTAGCCCGGGCCTTGTGCATTTTCCTGTTGGCCATTGCCTTCCTGTTTGTGGGGGCCATGGTCATGTCCCTGACAGAACGGGGAACTGCCTGCGGAAGCATGGATTTTATCGATAAAATGTTTGAATTGGCTTCCGCCCTGGGCACCGTGGGCCTTACGGTGGGGGTTACGGAAGTGGCGGGCGTTACCAGCCGGCTGGTGTTGTGCGTGTTGATGTATCTGGGCCGGGCTGGCTTGCTGACCATTGCCTTGGCCTGCGGCCGGGAAGACGCGGAATCCGCCATACGCTATCCCCTGGGGGAGATTATGATCGGCTAATTTATAGAAAGGTTGGGAGCATATGAAAAAGAGCATTCTCGTATTGGGCTTGGGCCGGTTCGGCGCCACGTTGGCCACTTCCTTGTGCCAATTGGGCCAGGAAGTTACGGCGGTGGACGCCAATGCCGCCCGGGTAGATGTGGTGAAGAACTTGGTTACCCATGCTTTGCAGGCGAACGTCAGCGATGAGCGGGCTATCTCTCAGCTGGGCGTGCGGAATTATGACTGCGTGGCTGTGTGCATCGGTGAAGATATACGGGCATCGGTATTGGCGGTGGTGATGTGCAAGGAATACGGAGCCAAGTATGTGATCTGCAAGGCCAGCGACCACCTGCATGAAAAGCTGCTGTATAAAACCGGCGCGGATAAGGTGTTTCAGCCCGAACGGGAAGGCGCCGTCCGGCTGGCCCATTCCCTGGCCTCTCAAAGCGTGTTGGATTTTATCGACCTTTCCGATGAATACAGCATCAGCGAGGTGCGCCTGCCCGCCTCCTGGGCGGGGAAAACCCTTTCTACCCTGAACGTGCGGGCGGTATATGGCATCTCGGTGATCGCCCTTCGGCGCAGAGGGCAGATCGTCATTACCCTGGACCCCAATGAGGCGTTGGAGGCGGGGGATGAGCTGGTGGTCATCGGTTCAAACGAGGCTTTGGCGAAGTTGGATGCAGTAAAATAACCCTTGACTTTTCCCGGAAGATGGATATAATGGATAAGGTGTAAAGGTAAATACCTTTACACCTTTTGCGTAAAAAACGTATTCTACCATCCACGGAGGTGGGACCATGCAGGCACATGTGGAGCTGGGTATGCTGCTCAGCCGGTATGGCGCCTTATTGACGGAGCGCCAGCGGGCCCTGCTATCCATGGCGGTGGATGAAGATCTTTCCCTAGCCGAAATTGCGGAGCGGGCCGGTATATCCAGGCAGGGCGTTCGGGACGCCATCCAGCGGGCTTCGGCCCAGCTGCACGCCTATGAACAGGCGCTGGGTATGGAGCGAAAGGCCTGGGCCATACGGGAAAAAGCAAAGGCCTTGGCTGCGCTACCCTGCGTGCAGGAAGACGGAGAAGCCCAGGGGCTGATCCAGGACATAATGGAGATGATGGACGATGGCATTTGAAGGGCTTTCCTCCAAACTGCAAACTGTATTTAAGAAGCTGTCCGGCCGGGGCAAGCTGAGCGAAAAAGACGTAAAGGAGGCCATGCGGGAGGTCAAGCTCGCCTTGTTGGAGGCGGATGTGAGCTTCGCAGTGGTCAAGAAGTTCATCGCCCAGGTATCCCAGCGGGCGGTGGGGGCAGAGGTGTTGGAAAGCCTTACCCCAGGCCAGCAGGTGATCAAGATCGTTAACGAGGAGTTGACAAACCTGATGGGCGGGGCCAACGCCAAGGTGGAATTTGGCTCCAAGACGCCGGCGGTGATCCTGCTGTGCGGCTTGCAGGGCGCAGGCAAAACCACCATGGCGGGCAAGCTGGGCGCGTATCTGCAAAAGCAGTTTGGGAAGACGCCCCTGCTGGTGGCCTGCGATATTTACAGGCCCGCCGCCATTCAGCAATTGCAGGTGGTGGGGGAAAAGCTGAAGTTGCCCGTGTTTGAAAAAGGGCAGCAGGACCCCATACGGACCGCCAAGGAAGCGGTGGAATACGCCAAATCCCATATGATGGACCTGGTAATCGTGGATACGGCGGGCCGGCTCCATATCGACGAAGCCATGATGGAGGAGATCGCCGGGATACGGGACGCTTTACAGCCGGCGGAGATCCTGCTGGTGGTGGACGCCATGACCGGCCAGGATGCGGTAAACGTGGCCAAGGCGTTCAACGAAAAGCTGGCGGTGACCGGCGTGATCGTCACCAAGCTGGACGGCGATACCCGGGGCGGCGCGGCGCTGTCGGTGCGGGAAGTGACGGGACGTCCCATCAAATTCTGCGGCACCGGGGAAAAGCTACAGGACATTGAGCCCTTTTATCCCGACCGGATGGCCAGCCGGATCCTTGGCATGGGGGATATGCTCACCCTCATTGAAAAGGCCCAAAACGCCTTCGATGAAAAAAAGGCCCAAGAACTGGCCACCAAGCTCAAGACCAACGACTTTACCCTAGAAGATTTTATGGAGCAGATGGAGCAGGTAAAATCCATGGGTTCCATGGAGGATATCCTGGCCATGATGCCGGGGGCCAACGCGGCCAAGCTGGGGAATATGGAGATCGATGAAAAGCAGACGGAACGTATGCTGGCCATCGTAAAATCCATGACTCCGGAGGAGCGGCGCAGGCCGGAGCTGCTCAACGCCAGCCGGCGGCGGCGTATTGCCGCGGGAAGCGGGAACTCGATACAGGAAGTCAACCGGCTGCTGAACCAATTTGAAGCCACCCGCAAGATGATGCGGCAGTTTGCAGGGGGCAAGCTGGGCAAGATGAAAAAAGGACGCCGGGGCTTTAATCCCTTTGGTTTCTAAGGCGCATTCCTTGCGTTTTTGAAATAAATAATTTTTTTATACATTTAGGAGGAAAACAGACAATGCTTAAGATCAGGCTTCGCAGGATGGGCGCTAAGAAGGCTCCTTTTTACCGCATCGTGGTGGCGGACTCCCGCGCACCCCGGGACGGCGCCTTTGTGGAGGAGCTGGGTTATTATAACCCCATCGCAGAACCCGCCGAGCTGAAGGTGGACAATGAAAAGGCCGTCAACTGGATGAAGAACGGCGCCCAACCCACCGATACCGTGCGGGCCCTGTTGAAGAAGTCCGGCGCCATCCAGTAAAGCTGGAAAAAGGAACGAGCCATGGGAGACCTGGTAAAATACATCGCGGTAAACCTGGTGGATAAGCCGGACGAAGTACAGGTAGAAGTCAAGGAAGGCGAAAATTCCACGGTGATCGAGCTTCGGGTAGCGCCGGAGGATATGGGCAAGGTCATCGGCAAACAGGGCCGCATTGCAAAGGCGATCCGCACGGTGGTGCGGGCTGCATCCGTTCGGGAAAATAAAAAATACGTGGTAGAGATCATCGGCTGATCCAAAGAACAGGCGGCAGGCCCAGGCGGCCCGCCGCTTTTTTGCCCGGAGGTATGAAATGGAAGGCTATTTGCGGGTGGGCATGATCCTGCGGCCCCATGGGGTCCGCGGCGCGGTCAAGCTTTTGCCCCTTACAGAGGATCTGAGCCGGTTCCGCCGGCTAAAAAGCTGCTTTTTGGAGCGGGACGGCGCCTATGTGCCCATAGAGGTACAGGCGGCCAGCCCCCAGCAGGACGGGGTGATCCTGCAGCTATCCTGCGCCCGTACCCGGGAAGAAGCGGAGGGGCTGCGAAACCTGTACGTGTGCGTGGACCGGGCCCATGCAGTGAAGCTGCCGCCGGGCCGGTATTTCGTGGCGGACATGATCGGCTGCCGGGTGGAGGATAGCCAAGGTAAGCCCCTGGGGGTGCTCCAGGAGGTGCTGGAGACCGGGGCAAACGACGTATATGTGATCCAGGGGGATCGGCAGCTGCTGGTGCCGGCCCTTAAGAAGCTGCTGACCCTGGTGGATGTGGCGAATAAACGCATCGTGCTGGACGCGGCGGTGCTGGAGGAGGTGGGCCTGTTTGCGGATTGACGTGCTGACCCTGTTCCCGGAGATGTTCCAGGGGGTGCTGGGCAGCAGCATGTTGGGCCGGGCGGCCCAGGGGGGCATATTGGAATTCCATCTGCATAATATCCGGGACTGGTCCACAAACAAGCATCACAACGCGGACGATTACCCCTTTGGAGGCGGTGCGGGCATGGTGATGATGGCCCAGCCCATATGGGATTGCCTGGACCAGGTGGACCCAAACCACCAGGCCCTGCGCATCGCCCTGCTGCCCCGGGGGGAGCCCCTGGGGGTGCCCATGGCCCGGGAGCTGAGCAAAAAGGAATGGCTGGTGCTGTTGTGCGGCCATTATGAAGGGGTGGATGAACGAGCCTTGGCCCAGATGGACATGGAGGTGTCCATCGGGGACTATGTGCTTACCGGCGGGGAGCTGCCCGCCATGGTGCTCATCGACTGCGTGAGCCGGTTTATCCCGGGGGTATTGGGCTGCCAGGATTCCGCGGAGGAGGAGAGCTTCTCAGACGGGCTGCTGGAATATCCCCAATATACCCGTCCTGCGGAATACCGTGGCATGGCGGTACCGCCGGTGCTGCTCAACGGGAACCACGCCCACATCGCCCGGTGGCGGCGGGACATGTCCCTGGCCATCACCAAAAAACGCAGGCCGGAACTGCTTTTGCAAACGACGCTGGATAAGAAGGACCAGGCGTTTCTGAACAGCCTGGAAACATGCGAGGACCCGGTGGAATAGCCTGCTTGCCATAGGACCCTTGCCGCCGGTTCCAGGAAAGGGAAGGATAGTATGGGCAAATCTGCTGTTTTGACAGGGTTGCTGGCCCTGATTATGCTGCTCACCGGCTGTTCAACAGGGGGCAAGGAATTCGCCATTGGGGAGGCGGCCATGCTGGAAATCACCGATGGGAGCACCGGCGAGACCATTCAGGTAACGGATCCAGAGGCCATACGATATATTGCCGACAACCTGAACGCCATGGGATTCAGCCACGCAGGAACAGCGGAGGGGGCCGGCTGGACCTATGGGTTAACCTGGTTCGACCATCAGGGGAAGCCCTTCGAGACCATTTTCCTTATGGGGGATGGGTATACCATCCTATATGAAGGCCGCTATGCCAAGGGCATGGAGGCGGATCAGGAGATCGACCTGGCCTTTGTGGAAAGCCTGCTGGCCAACGGCCGGGCCGTAGATTGGGGCATCGCCCTGTCCGCAGTCGATGTGCAGCCCACGGGTTTGACCCTGGTGATCGCCCAATCCGGCGGCCATCCCACCGGCAGGCTGCAATACGGCAGCGACTATACCCTGGAGGTGTTTCAGGACGGGGTATGGGAGCAGGTGCCCTATGCGGTGGAAGGGGACGTGGGCTGGACGGCGGAAGCGTATCTGGTCTCCATGGAGGCCAGCGTGGAGGAGAACGTCCAGTGGGCGTTCCTTTACGGGTCCCTTTCCCCCGGGACCTACCGGATCCGCAAGACCTTTATGGACTTCCGGGAGACGGGGGATTACGATACCCAGACCTATTGGGCCGCCTTTGCGATCCGGTGAATGCCGTTCTTTCCCAGCGGGGCAAGCCATGGGAAATGCCGGGGATGCCGGGATAAAATGCTGAAAAACAGGCAAAATTCTAGTTGCACTTGACAGACCGGCGTGTTATAATGCACTTTGTGACAACGGGCGGTCCAATGCCGCGATGCGGTACGAACGTCTATGAGAGAGGAGAAAAAGAAAAATGTCCGACATCATCCGTGAACTGGAAAAAGAACAACTTCGTACCGATCTGCCTAAGTTGGAAGTGGGCGACACCGTCCGGGTCTTCGTAAAGGTCGTGGAAGGCTCTCGGGAGCGTCTACAGAATTTCGAAGGCGTTGTGATCAAGATGCAGGGCGGCGGCGTCCGCAAGACCTTCACTGTGCGCCGGGTATCCTATGGCGTAGGTGTGGAGCGTACCTTCCCCTATAACAGTCCCCGTATTGGCCGCATCGAAGTGGTGCGTCATGGTAAGGTCCGCCGGGCCAAGCTGTACTACCTGCGGGATCGGGTCGGTAAGGCCGCCAAGGTGGTGGAGCGGATTTCCGCAGACAAGGAAAAATAATCGGCAAGGGAAGGGCAGCGTATGCTGCGTTTGCCCAGAGCCGGCTAGGGCTTCCGCCAGGGCGCGGGACCATATGCCGGCCCAAACACAAAGGAACCGTAACCCCCGATGCATGGCCGCATAGGGGGTTTCTTCATACAAAAGGGAAAGGAGAGGGAGTATGCAGATCCAATGGTATCCCGGCCATATGGCCAAGGCCCGGCGCATGCTGGCGGAGAACCTGAAACTGATCGACGCGGTGGTGGAGATCCTGGACGCCCGGGCGCCCATCGCCACCCGGAACCCGGACTTTGACAGCCTGTTTGCGGCCAAGCGGCGGGTGGTGCTTTTGAATAAAAGCGATCTGGCGGACCCGGCAGCGACCCGGGCGTTCTTGAAGGTATATGAAGGGCTGGGATTCCGGGCCCTATCCATGACCGCCACCAATTCCCAGAAGAAGGGTGCGGCGGTGGAGCTGCTGCAGGAAGCGGTGCGGGACGAGGTGGAGCGGCTGGAAAAGAAGGGGGTCAAAAAGACCGTGCGCATCCTGGTAGCGGGGATCCCCAACGTGGGGAAATCCACCTTTATCAATCGGCTGGCGGGCTCCAACCGGGCCCAGGTGGGGGATCGGCCCGGGGTGACCAAGGGCAAGCAATGGGTGAAGGTAAGCCCCTATCTGGAGCTGATGGATACCCCAGGGTTGCTTTGGCCCAAGCTGTCGGACCCCCTGTTGGCTAGGCATTTGGCATATATCGGCTCCATCAAGGACGACATTATGGACGTGGAACAGCTGGCGGGGCAATTGCTGGCGGAGCTGATGGGCCTTTGCCCGGAGGCGCTGCAAGCTCGGTATAAAAAGCTGGAACCCGGCATGGAGCCGGGGGCCCTGTTGGAGGGGGTATGCAGGGGGCGGGGCTTCTTGCTGCCCGGCGGGGTATTGGATACGGAGCGGGCCGCCCGGATCGTGCTGGATGAATTCCGGGGCGGCAAGATCGGCCGGGTCACCCTGGACGACCCCCGCTATGAAAGGCAGGATGCCGATGGCCAAGCGGACTGCTGAGCAGGAACAAGCAAGGCTCCTGGCCTTATCCGTGCGGGAACGGCGCTATTGGGAGCAGGGGCTGCTGGTGGCGGGCGCGGACGAGGTGGGCCGGGGCCCCTTGGCGGGGCCGGTGGTGGCGGCGGCTGTGCTGCTGCCCCCCGGCTGCCTGATCGAAGGGGTGGACGACTCCAAAAAGCTTTCGGAGCGGAAGCGGGAGCAGCTCTACGAGAGGATCCGGGAAAAGGCCATGGCCTATGGGGTAGGCTGGGTGGGGCCGGAGCGGATCGATGAGATCAACATCCTCCAGGCCACCCGGGAGGCTTTTGGGTTGGCCTATGAGGCGATGGAGGTTAAGCCGGACATTTTGCTGGTGGACGCGGTAAAAGGGCTTGCCATCCCGGTGCGGCAGGAGGCCATTATCCATGGGGACGCCCTATGTCATTCCATCGGCGCGGCTTCCATTTTGGCCAAGGTGGAGCGGGACCGGTATATGCGGCAGCAGGCGGCCTTGTATCCCGGCTATGGGTTTGAAACCCATAAGGGCTACGGGACGGCGGCGCATATGGCGGCCATCCGGCAGCTGGGGCCTTGCCCTCTGCACCGGCGCAGCTTTATCCGCAAGGTTTGGGGGGAATAGGCGATGGAAACCTACGATAAGGGCCGGCTGGGGGAAGACCTGGCGGCCCGCTATTTGGCGGATCGAGGCTGCCGGGTTTTGCAGCGCAATTACCGAAGGGAAGGCTGTGAGCTGGATCTGGTTGCCATGGAGGGGGAAACCCTGGTGTTTGCGGAGGTGAAGGCCAGAAGTAGCCGGGCCTGGGGCTATGGCCGGGAGGCGGTGGACGCCGCTAAGCAGAGGCGGATCATCCGGGCGGCCCAGGCGTATTTGCAGGAGACGGATTATGCCGGGCCCTGCCGGCTTGACGTGGTGGAGGTGGATCTGAACACCCGAAGCATTGTATGGATCCGTGACGCCTTTTCCGTAGCAGAATAGGGGCGGACAGCGCAAAAGGGCTGCCAATCGTAAACTTTTTAATTTGGCGTGTGGGATGGGGCCAACTGTGGTAAAATAATCATATCTATAGAAAAAATGGAAAGCTTCGAGGAACTTATGCATAAGTTTAAGGCTTTACTTCTTGCCTGCGCGCTGCTGCTTCTGCCTGCATCCGCCCTGGCGGATACGCCGGTGGCGTTAGCTAACGGTGATTTTGATCAGGTCGGCATTGCGGACGGGCTTCCCCTGGATTGGTATGCGGAGGCCTGGATCACAGGAGAGGACGCCTATACCATCCAGCGGCTGGTTGATGAGGATGGGGCGCCTTGCGTTCAGATCGTGGCGGCAGAGGAAAACGACGTGCGGCTGTGCCAAACCATCCCGGTTGCAGAGAACAGCTACTATCGCATTTCCTGCGAGCTGCATACCCAGGACGTATCCGGCGGGGGCGGGGCCAACGTATCCGTAGTGGGCTCGTTGGCGGCCTCAGAACCCGTGGTAGGCACCAGCAATGGCTGGCAACAGGTGGAGCTGGTAGGCAAGACCGGCGCCGGCCAAACGGAGATGACCATCTGCATCCGGCTGGGGGGCTATGGCGCCCTTTGTAGCGGCACAGCCTGGTTTCGCAACGTGGAGGTGGTCCAGCTGGACAGCCTGCCCGTTGGGGTAGTAGCCGCGGACTTTGGCCAAGCGCCCGCCTCCCAATCCTCCGAAGGGACGCATAATGTAAACGAACTGCATAGCGGCGCCATGCTGTTGGCCACGGCTGCCTGCGCCGTTGCGGGCCTGTGGATCTATATGCGGCGCATCCTTCCCAATCAGCCGGAAGAGCCCCTGCCCAAGCCCAGCCCATGGCCGCAGCTGGCGACGATATTGATCGTAGCCTTTGTGGTGCGGCTTGTGCTGTCTTTGATTTTTTATGGCCATGCCACGGATATGAGCTGTTTCCTGGCATGGGGAAACGCCATGGCGGAAGGGGGGCCGGGCGCCTTCTATACGAGCGGGTTCTTTGCGGATTACCCGCCGGGGTATATGTATGTGCTGTGGCTTACAGGGAGCCTGTCCCAGCTGCTGGGGCTAACCTATGGCGGAAACGGCCAGGTGCTGCTGACCAAGATGCCCGTGATTTTATGCGATCTGGCAGCCGCATATGTGGTATTTCGCATGGCGGACAAACGCCTGCCCAGGCGGACGGCTTTGCTGTTGTGCGGCCTGGTGGCCTTGAACCCGGCCATGGCCTTCCTGTCCGGGGGTTGGGGGCAGATCGACCAGGTGCTTACCCTGGCGCTGCTATTGGTGGTATGGCTGCTAACGGAAAACCGTTTGGAATGGGCGGGGCTGGCCTATGGGATCGCCATCCTCATCAAGCCCCAGGCCCTGATGGCAGGCCCCTTGTTTGCCGGCGTATATTTCGTCAAGATCCACGATCAGGGCGCCAAGACGGCTTTGCGCACCCTGGCGGCGGTAGCCCTGGCGGTGGGGATCATCCTGCTGCTGTGCGTGCCCTTTAGCGGGGGCCAGGGAACGGTGGAGGTGGATTTCTTAGGGCTGTCCTTCCAAGGGCCTTGGTTTTTAGAAAAGCTCTTGGGTACCGCCACCAGCTATCCCTATGCCAGCATTGAGGCCTTTAATCTTTTTGCCCTGCTGGGAGGCAACTGGCAGCCGGTGGACGCCCCCTTCCTGTTTTCCATTACCTATGGCCAATGGGGTACGGCTTGCATGGTGTTGTGCGTGCTGGCTGCCCTATGGATGTATATTCGGGGGCGGAAGGAAAACGGTTGCTTGCCCCTGAGCCTTGCGTTTTTGCTGGCGGGGTTGTTTACCCTGGGGCAATATATGCACGAACGATATTTGTTTCCGGTGGCGCTGTTGCTTATGGTGAGTTTTATTGCCTATGAGGATCGGCGGTTGCTCCTGTGCTATTTGGGGTTTACCTGCTCGTTGCTGCTCAATTCCCTGGCGGCCTTTATGGTGGTAAAGGATACGGCCCTTAGAGGGGCGGAGTATAACTGTATCACGATTTTTGGCTCCATTCTCACGGTGCTGACCTTTGCCTATTTTGCCTGGGTATGCTGGGATCTGATCCTGCGTAAAAGGCGTTCGCCTGCCTTTGAGGGAGACCGGCGGGCAGGGGAGATCCAGCCCAGCCTATCCAATAAGAAAAAGCCCGAGGAAAGTAGCCGCTTTACCTCCCGAGACCGGCTGCTGTGCGGGACGCTGACCTTGGTTTATGGGGTGATCGCCATCATCAATCTGGGTACCATGCAGGCGCCGGAAACCGTATGGCAGGCAAGCGCCGGCCAAGGGGCTGTATTGGAGCTGGAGCAGGAGACCCAGCTATCCTGTATACGGGTATTTGGGGGCCTGGATACGGGAACGGTGTGCATGACCGGAGACGATGGCTCTACCTTGGAGTATACCGAGGAAAACGGAGATATGTTCCGCTGGGTGGATATCGGCGGGGAAGGCTGGCAAACCAAGACGTTGACGATCCAGGTGCAGCAAGGGACCGTATGGTTCAACGAGATCGCCTGCTTCGACCAGGCGGGGAACTATATTCCCATAACGGGTTGGGAGGCTACAGGAGAGGGAGCGCCGGAGGCGGCGCTGCTTTGCGATGAACCGGACCAGGTGCCCGCGTACCCCTCCAGCAAAAACGGCATGTATTTCGATGAGCTGTACCATGCCCGCACCGCTTACGAGCACCTTCACGGGCTGACGCCCTATGAAAACTCCCATCCGCCCCTGGGGAAGATCTTCATTATGGCGGGCATTGCCGTCTTTGGGATGAACGCCTTTGGCTGGCGGATCGTAGGCACCCTATTCGGCATCGGCATGGTCCCGATCCTGTATCTGTTCGCCAAGCGGCTATTCGGCAAAAGCGAATATGCTTTGCTGGCTGCAGGGCTGTTTGCCTTTGACTTCATGCACTTTACCCAGACCCGCATTGCCACCATCGATGTGTATGGGGTGTTTTTTATCCTGCTCATGTATTATTTCATGTACAGGTATTACACCATGAATTTCTTCACCGACGGGCTGTTTGCCACCCTGAAGCCCTTGGCATGGGCAGGGGTGTTTTTCGGGCTGGGGGTGGCCTGCAAATGGATCGGCATCTATGCGGGGGCCGGCTTGGCGGTGATCTTCTTCACTTCCCTGACCCAGCGGTATATGGAATACCGCCGGAATATACAAAGTAAGGACGTAAAAAAACGCGCCCAGGTATCCCGTTTTTGGCGGCAGGCCATCATCACCCTGCTGTGGTGTTGTTTGTTCTACATCCTGGTGCCCGCCAGCATTTATCTGGCCTCCTATCTGCCCTATGTCTGGTCCGAAGCCCAGTATGACCTAAAGGGGATCTGGGGGGTGCAGGAGTTTATGTTCAACTACCATAGCACCTTAACCGCTTCCCATCCCTACGAGTCCCCCTGGTGGCAGTGGCCTCTGGATATCCGGCCGGTTTGGTATTATGTGGGCTATGAGGGGATGCCGGCAAATTATGCCGCAACCATCTCCGCCTTCGGCAACCCGGCGGTTTGGTGGATTTGCTCTTTGGGTGGCATCGGGCTGGCCATCCGGCTGCTGATGAAGCGGATCCAGTATGAAAAAGGTATGTTCGTGCTGCTCACCGGGGTATGCGCCAATTATTTGCCCTGGGTCTTGGTGACCCGTTGTACCTTCGCATACCACTTCTTTGCTACGGTGCCCTTCCTCATCCTGTGTACCGTGTACCTGGTGAAGCGGGGAGAGGAAAAGAAAGGCTGGCCTGGCTGGGTCAAGTGGGCATGGCTGGGAGCGGCGGCGGTGCTGTTTGTCGCCTTTTATCCGGTGCTCTCGGGAACGCCGGCCCCGGCATCCTATATCCATGCCCTGGAATGGATGCCCACCTGGACCTTCTTGGGCTATTGACAAAGGAGGGCAGGAGGATGAAGCTGAAAGAGCAAGGGCTTCAATTCATTAAGTTTGGATTGGTGGGGGTATTAAATACCCTGGTGGACTTCCTGGTGTACCAGCTGCTGGTATACCTGGGGCTGCATTATGCGCCGGCCCAGTGCATTTCCTATACCTGCGGGCTGTTGAACAGTTACTTTTTCAACAGCCGGTGGACCTTTGGGAAAGGAAAACGATATACCAAGCGGGAATTTGTTGCCTTTGTGGCGGTAAATCTGGTATCCTTAAGTATATCGGTTGTGTTATTGCGGCTGTGCTACGGCACCCTTGGCATTGAGAGCAACCTAATCGCCAA
This sequence comes from uncultured Eubacteriales bacterium, assembly GCA_900543475.1. Lineage (GTDB taxonomy): Bacteria > Bacillota > Clostridia > Christensenellales > CAG-138 > Pelethousia > Pelethousia gallinarum. Next base: position 22,685 of record UQRU01000003.1, on the reverse strand, counting down.
GGGGGTGGTAACCGTCGTGGTGATGGTGATCAATTTTATCGGCAACAAGCTTTTCGTTTTCAAATAAACGGCCCGCCAGAGGGTCCGAGCCCCGGCAGGGCAGAGGGGCGGAATATGCTTTCAAAGATCCATAGCTATGGCCTATACGGCCTCCACGGCTTTGCCGTGGAGGTGGAGGTGGACGTGAGTCAGGGCCTACCGGCCTACGATACCGTAGGCTTGCCTGACGCTGCCGTGCGGGAATCTAGGGAACGGGTGCGGGCAGCGCTGCGCAACAGCGGGTTCATGGTGCCGCCCCGGCGGATCACCATCAACCTGGCTCCGGCGGACATGAAAAAAGAGGGGACCGTATATGATCTGCCAATAGCCCTAGGCTTGCTTGCCGCCACGGAGCAGATCTCCCAGCCGGAAGAAGGATGGATCTTCCTGGGGGAACTGGCTCTAGACGGCGGGGTACGGGGGGTCAACGGGATCTTGCCCATGCTGATCAGCGCCCGGGCCCATGGCGTGACCCACGTTATGCTGCCAATGGAAAATGCGGGAGAAGCCGCCTACCTGGAAGGGATCCACGCCTATGCGGTGGGGACCCTGAAGGAGGCGGCTTCCTTGCTGCAGGAACCGGCGGCGCATCCGCCGGTGGAGCGGCGGCAATGGGAAGCCGCGCCAACCCGGCCGGGCACGGACTTTTCCGAGATCCGGGGCCAGCAGGGGGCCAAGCGGGCGGCGGAGATCGCCGCGGCAGGCGGGCATAACCTGCTTTTGATCGGCACCCCGGGCAGCGGGAAAACCATGCTGGCCAAGGCTATGCCCAGCATTATGCCCCAGCTGACCTTTGGGGAGGCCCTGGAGATCACCAAGGTGCATTCCGTCACGGGGGCGTTCCGGGGCAGCGGGGGCATCGCGGCGGAGCGGCCCTTCCGCGCCCCTCATCACAGCGCCTCGTTGCCCTCCCTGGTAGGCGGCGGACCGAAAGCCCAGCCCGGGGAAATCAGCCTGGCCCATGGGGGCGTGCTGTTTTTGGACGAGCTGCCGGAGTTTTCCCGGGATGTCCTGGAGGCCCTGCGCCAGCCCCTGGAGGATCGGGAGGTCACCATCACCCGGGCGTCCTTCCGGGCTACCTATCCGGCGGACTTTATGCTGGTGGCGGCTATGAACCCATGTCCCTGTGGATATTACGGCGGCCGGACCAGCCGGTGCCGGTGTACGCCGGCCCAGGTAGAACGATATCGAAACCGGCTGTCCGGGCCCTTTTTGGACCGGATCGACCTGCAAGTAGAGATGACGGAGGTGGGATATGAGGAGATCGCCGGCCGCAGCACCGGGGAATCCAGCGCCGTTATCCGGCAACGGGTGGAGGCGGCTCGGCAGCGGCAGCGGGAACGGTACCGGGAGGAGGGCATCCTGTTCAACGCCCAGCTTGCCGGCGAGCAGATCAACCGCTATTGCCCCCTGACAGCCCGGGCCCAAGCTATGGTGAAGAAGGCCTTTGAAACCATGTATATGAGCGGACGAGGTTATGGGCGGATCCGAAAGGTAGCCCGGACCATCGCGGACCTGGCGGGGGAGGAAACCATCGACGCCGTGCATGTGGCGGAAGCGATGCAATATCGAAGCCTAGACAAAAAGTATTGGGGAGGATAAAATGGAACAGCGGGCACGACGGTACCGGCTATGGTTATGCTTTGCCCTGGGGCAGGCCCACAGCCGCATCGCAGCCCTTTTGGCCCACTACCAGGAGGATGCGGAAGCGGTTTTCCGGGACGCAAAGCACCATTGCCTGCCCGAATTGAATCAACGGGACGCCGGCCTGAACCGGCAGCTATACGAAAAGGCGGAGGAAGGGTACATCGATCGTTGCCTGGCGTATATGGAGCGGCATAAGATCCAGGGGGTGCTGCTGGGAGACGCCAATTATCCAAAATTATTGACCCAGATCCATCGCCCGCCTACCTGCTTATATGTGCGGGGCAGGCTGCCGGAGGTCATTCATTTGCCCATCGCCATGATCGGTTCCCGGAATTGCTCGGAATATGGGAAACGGGTCGCCATGACCATGGCCCGGGACTTTTCCAGCGTAGGGGTATGCGTGGTATCCGGCCTGGCCCATGGCATCGACGGGCTGTGCGCCAAGGGGGCCCTGGCGGCGGTGGATAATTCCTTTCCCACCATCGCGGTGTTGGGCTGCGGGGTGGACGTGGTATATCCCCCTCAGAATCGGGAGCTGTATGAGCAGGTGGTGGAACGGGGGGCCGTGGTATCGGAATTTCTTCCGGGGGAAAAGCCGCTTCCTGCCTATTTCCCCCAGCGGAATCGGATCATCAGCGGGCTGAGCAAAGGGGTTGTGGTGGTAGAAGCCGCCTTGCACAGCGGCACCAATATTACCGTGGAGTTCGCCCTGGAACAGAACCGGGATGTATTTGCCATCCCAGGAAGGCCCAGCGATGAAAAGAGCAAGGGGACCAACCGGCTTATAAAAGAGGGCAACGCAAAGTCTGTGACCGATGTATGGGACGTGCTGGAGGAGTACGACATCCAGCCAGGGCAAAGAGCGGCTCCCAAATGGATCGATGAAAGCCGGCTGAGTTTGGAGCAGACCCTTTTGGTGCGGCTGCTCCAGGCAGGGGAACGAAATATCGATGAATTGTGCGAATTGACGGGCTACAATGCCCCAGAGATAAATTTAGCCTTGACAGATATGGAATTATCGGGAATAATTAAGCAATCGCCGGGTAGATTGTTCAGCTTGGAATAATGGGAACACCGCAGCTTATATCCCATCCCTGACAAAAGGGCCCTCGTCCCACTAGGGATCATTTACCCGGTGCATAGAATGCTGCAACCAATCTGCTTCATGTAGGGCCAAGGGCATTTTGGCCGCATTTGTCTTGGCGCAAGGCGGGCTTGGCTGCCAGGCGGGGTCCTCCCGTCAGGGGTCGGCTAGCACAGCGCCCGGACAAATGCGGCCTAAAAGGGCGTAGGGCTTTTGCGCTGCGCCTTTTTGAGGGGCTCTTTCATTTATTATGTATCGCCTGTTTGCGCACCAATGGGGCCACAAAACAGGCATGCGCCTAGGGGCGCCAGAATAAGCAAAGAAAGAATACGTAGAACATTTGGAGGTACGCGCTTTCATGGCGGAGACATTGGTCATCGTGGAATCGCCTGCTAAGGCAAAGACGATCGGGAAATTTTTAGGGAGCAAATATAAGGTCATCGCTTCCAACGGGCATGTGCGGGATCTGCCGAAGAGCCAGTTGGGAGTAGATGTGGAGCATAATTTTACCCCGAAGTATATCACCTTGCGGGGACGGGGGGATGTGTTGGAGACCATCCGCCGAGAGGCAAAGAACGCCAAGAAGATCTATCTGGCCACCGACCCGGATATGGAAGGGGAAGCCATCAGCTGGCATCTGGCCCAGATCCTGAAGCTGGATATCGACTCCAAATGCCGCATTGAGTTTAACGAGATCACCGCCAATACGGTAAAGAATTCCGTCAAAGCCGCCCGGGCCATCGACATGAACCTGGTGGACGCCCAACAGGCCCGCCGGGTATTGGACCGCTTGGTGGGATATAAGATCAGCCCCATCCTCTGGGCCAAGGTGCGCCGGGGATTAAGCGCGGGTCGGGTCCAGTCCGTGGCCTGTAGGATCCTGTGCGACCGGGAAAAGGAGATCATGGACTTTGTCCCGGAGGAGTATTGGCTCATTAGCGCCCAGCTGAAGATCAAGGGCAGCCGCAAGCATCTGCCGGCCAAATTTTACGGCTACGGGGATAAGCGCACGGAGCTCCATACCCAGGCGGAGGCCGAAAAGGTGGTGGAGGCCTCTAGCGGCGTGCCGTTTCAGGTAACGGACATCAAGGTGGGAGAGCGTACCCGCCATGCGCCGCCGCCCTTTACCACCAGCAGCCTGCAGCAGGAGGCCAGCCGGAAGCTGGGCTTTACCACCAAGCTTACCATGCTTATCGCCCAGCAGCTTTATGAGGGCGTGGAGATCCAGGGCCAGGGGGTAACGGGCTTGATCACCTATATCCGTACCGACTCGGTACGGGTGGCGGAGGAGGCCCAGGCCCAGGCCCGGGATTATATCGCCGAAACCTATGGCCAGCCCTATGTGCCGGCGAAGCCCAACGTATATAAGGGCCGCAAGGGCGCCCAGGACGCCCATGAGGCCATCCGTCCTGCCAGCCTGTTGAATCGGCCCCAGGATGTGAAGGCGTCCTTGAACAACAACCAATATAAGCTGTATAAGCTGATTTTCGAGCGGTTTTTGGCCAGCCAGATGACGGAGGCCCGCTACGAGGTGAGCACCGTTACCCTGGATGCCAATGGTTGCACCTATAGGACCACCGGTTCCCGCACCTTGTTTGACGGATATACGGTATTGTATACCGAGGGAAAGGACGAAGCGGAAGAGGCGGAGCCCACCCTGCCCAAGCTGACGGTAGGGGAGGAATTACAGGCTGCCTCCATCGACAAGGAACAGAAATTCACCCAGGCGCCCCCCCGGTATACGGAGGCTTCCCTGGTGAAGCTGCTGGAGGAAAAAGGAATCGGCCGGCCTAGCACCTATGCGCCCACCATTTCCACCATCATCGAGCGGGGCTACGTCCAGCGGGAAAAGAAGCAGCTGGTGCCCACGGAGCTGGGGTTTGTGGTGACCCAGCTGATGAAGGACAATTTTAAGGACATCGTGGATGTGAAGTTCACGGCGGACATGGAGAGCAAGCTGGATAAGGTCAAGGACGGGGAACAGGAATGGACCGCGGTGATCAACGATTTTTATGGACCCTTTGAAAAGACCGTGGAAAAGGCGTCCCAAAGCATTGAAAAGATCGTGATCCAGGACGAGGTATCGGACGTGCCTTGCGATAAGTGCGGGGCCATGATGGTGTATAAGATGGGCCGGTTCGGCCGGTTCCTAGCCTGTCCCAATTTCCCGGCCTGCCGCAATACCAAGGCCATCGTAGAAAAGATCGACGTGCCCTGCCCCAAGTGCGGCGCCGCATTGATCAAGCGCAAATCCAAGCGGGGCAAGGTCTTTTACGGCTGCGAGCGGTATCCGGAATGCGATTTTGTATCCTGGGACCGGCCCACCAAGGAAAAATGCCCCAAGTGCGGCGGTTTGATGGTGCACAAGATGGGACAAAACGGCGGCTATACCCTATGCACGGATAAGGCCTGCGGCTATGTGGTACGGCCCCAGAAGAAGGATAAGGAAGAAAAGGAAAACGATGGCTGATACCGTAAGCGTCATAGGGGCCGGCCTCGCCGGCTGCGAAGCCGCGTTCCAGTTGGCGGAACGCGGCTTACTGGTGCGCCTGTATGAGATGAAGCCCCATAGGCGGCAGCCCGCCCATAAGGCGGACACCTTCGGGGAGCTGGTGTGTTCCAATTCCCTGCGTTCCGACCGGCTGCAAAACGGGGCCGGATTGATGAAGGAGGAGATGCGCCGGCTGCATTCCCTGATCATCTGGGCGGCGGACGAGACCCGGGTGCCTGCGGGGGGTGCCCTGGCGGTGGACCGGGAGGGATTTACCCGGCTGATCACGGACCGGATCTTAGCCCATCCCAACATCACCGTCATCCATCAGGAGGTCACCGCCCTGCCGGAGCCCCCTGCCATCGTGGCCACTGGGCCTCTCACCGACGGGCCCATTTTGGAGAATATCCAGCAGCTCTTTGGCCCGGGCCTGCATTTTTACGATGCGGCGGCTCCCATCGTGGCGGCGGATTCCCTGGAAATGGATAAAGTCTTTCGCGCCTCCCGGTATGAGCGGGGCAGCGATTACTTGAATTGCCCCATGGACCGGGCGGAATACCTTGCGTTCGTCCGGGAGCTGGTCCAGGCTGAGACCGCGCCCCTCCATGCATTTGAAACGCCCCGGGTGTTCGAGGGGTGTATGCCTGTGGAGGTCATGGCCAAGCGGGGGGAGATGACCTTGGCCTTTGGCCCCCTGAAGCCCGTGGGGTTGGTGGACCCCCATACCGGGAAAAAACCCTTTGCCGTGGTGCAGCTCCGCCAGGACGACGCGGAGGGAGCCATGTACAACATCGTAGGGTTCCAGACCAACCTGAAGTTCCCGGAACAGCGACGGGTATTCGGCATGATCCCCGGCCTGGCCCATGCGGAGTTTTTGCGCTATGGGGTCATGCATCGGAATACCTTCCTGCCTTCCCCGGGGAAGTTGGATTACCGCTATAGCGTCATCGAACGGCCTAACCTGTATTTTGCAGGCCAGATCACCGGCGTGGAGGGCTATGTGGAAAGCGCCGGCTCCGGCCTTGTGGCGGGGATCAATTTGGCCCATAGCCTCCTGGGAAAACCGCCGGTGGATTTTACCAGGGAAACCGCCCTTGGGGCCATGGCCCATTATGTATCCGGCTATTGCGGCAAGGATTTCCAGCCGATGAATATCAACTTTGGCATCATGGCAGAGCTGCCAGAGGAGCGCCGGCCCAGGAAAAAGACGGAACGGTATGAGGCCATTTCCCGGCGCGCGCTCCAGGCACTAGATGGCATAATTGCGAATAAACTGTAAAGGTATGGCTTCTTTGGCCCCATAGGCCGGGAAGCTGTGGTATGATACTTATATAATTTGGGCCGTATATGGCTTTGTGGAAGAATGCGAGGGAACAGATATGGCATTACAGGGGACGACCATTGTGGCTGTGCAGCGGAATGGGGTTTGCGCCATTGCCGGCGATGGGCAGGTCACCATGGGGGAGCGTACCATCATGAAAGGTACCGCGAAAAAGGTGCGCAGGCTTTACCACGATCAGGTGGTGGTGGGGTTTGCCGGCTCCGTGGCGGACGCCTTTTCCCTGTGCGAATGGTTTGAGGCCAAACTTACCCAATACGGCGGCAGCCTGCGCCGGGCGGCAGTGAGCCTGGCCAAGGATTGGCGCAGCGACAAGGCCCTTCGGCATCTAGAGGCGCTGCTGATCGCTGCGGATCGAGAGGATCTATTGGTCATCTCCGGCAGCGGGGAGGTCATCGATCCGGACGACGGCATTGCCGCCATTGGTTCCGGCGGCAATTACGCCCTGGCGGCTGCTAAGGCCCTGAAGGAAAACACAGACCTGCCTGCCCGGGAGATCGCCCGCAAGGCCATCGAAATCGCCTCGGAGATCTGCGTATTTACAAATGGCCATATCACCTTGGAGGAAGTATGAGCATCATGACCCCACGGGAAACCGTTGAAGCGCTGGATAAATACATCGTAGGCCAGAACGAGGCCAAGCGGGCGGTGGCCATCGCCCTGCGCAACCGATATCGCAGGAGCCGGCTCCCCCAGGAGCTGCGGGAGGAGATCACCCCGAAAAACATCATTATGATGGGCCCCACCGGGGTGGGGAAAACCGAGATCGCCCGGCGGCTGGCCAAGCTGGTGGACGCCCCCCTGGTAAAGGTGGAGGCCACCAAGTTTACCGAGGTGGGCTATGTGGGCCGGGATGTGGACAGCATGGTGCGGGATCTGGTGGAAGCCTCCATCCGCCTGTGCAAGGAGCGCAAGGCCCAGGTGGTGCGCTTGAGCGCGGAGGCGGCGGCGGAGCAGCGGCTGATCGAGTTGCTGTTGCCGGATCAAAAGAAAAAAGCAGAAAGCCCTGTGAATCCCTTACAGCTGTTATTGGGCGCAGGCAAGGCCAGCGAGCCGGAGCCCACAGAGGAAGAAAAGGCCCAACGAGCCACCCTGCGGGATCAGGTGGCGGCCAGGCTACGGGCCGGGCAGCTGGAAGAGGAACTGGTGGAGGTGGAAGTGGAGCAGCAGACGGCGGGAAACGCCATGCTGGCCATGGGCATCGACATCGACCTGAACGAGATGATGGGGGGCCTGATCCCTCCCAAAAAGAAAAAACGCCGGCTGCCCGTTAAGGATGCCCGCCGGATCCTGATCCAGGATGAAACGGATAAGCGCATCGACATGGATGAGGTGATCCGGGAGGCGGTGGAAAAGGCGGAGCAGGACGGCATCATCTTCATCGACGAGATCGACAAGATCGCCGGCAAGGAGCAGATGGGCGGCCCGGACGTATCCCGGGAAGGGGTCCAGCGGGACATTTTGCCCATTGTGGAAGGCTGCACGGTCAATACCAAATATGGACCGGTCAAAACGGACTTTATGCTGTTTATCGCAGCGGGGGCGTTCCATGTTTCCAAGGTGACGGACTTGATCCCGGAGCTACAGGGCCGCTTCCCCATCCGGGTGGAGCTTTCCGCCTTGACGGTGGAGGATTATAAGCGCATCCTGACCCAGCCGGAGCACGCCATCACCAAGCAATATGCCGCCCTGCTGAAAACGGATAATATCTTGCTTCAATTTACGGATGATGCCCTTACGGCCATCGCCCAATATGCCTATCAGGCAAACGAGACCAGCGAGAACATTGGCGCCAGGCGGCTGCATACCATAATGGAGAACCTGCTGGAGGATATTTCCTTCAATGCAGGGGGGGACTATCCCCTTACGAAAGTGGAGGTGGATGAAGCATACGTACGAGAACATGTATCCAAGGCTTACAAGGACGAAGACCTACAAAGGTTCATTTTGTGATGAGCGGGAAAGGCACGATTAAGCTCCTGGGCATTCTTGCGGGCGCATTCATGTTGACGGGATGCGCTGCAGCTGCAACAACGGCCAATGTGGCCCAGGAGGAAGAAGTTTCTTCTGCGATTGCATCGGTCCATGGGGAGAGTATTCCCTTGGCAAAGGCGGCTGCAGACGATGCCGTCACGGTGGAACCCACCCAGTCGCCGGACGCCCATGTGGTAGAGATCACTTTGCCGCCGGCTACGCCGGCCTATATGGTGGTGACATCGCCGCAGGCCTCCAGCCAGACGCAACCAGCGGCGACCCCGGAAGCCAGCCCGGCAGCAACCCCTAATCCGACTCCAACCGCTACACCGGAAGCTACCCCCAGCTATACGGTGGAGGAGCTGGAGGAATATGTGGACGGCTATGTGCTGGCGGCCACAGTTAATCTGCGAGCCGGCCCGGGGACCGGGTACGATGTGCTGGGGGAATATGAACGCTACGATACCCTGTTGGTGACCGGCACCTGCGAGGAATGGTATCGGGTAAAGCTGGACGGCCTGCGGGGCTATATGCTCAAGGAGTTTGTAGCCATGGGGGATGTGCCAGAACCTACGCCGGCTTATACGGTGGAGGAGTTGGACGAATATGTAGACGGCTATGTGAACGCCAAGACCATCAATCTGCGGGCAGGCCCTGGGACTGGATATGATGTGCTAGGGGAATACGAGCGCTACGACACCTTGCTGGTGACGGGCAAATGTGAGGAATGGTACCGGGTAAAGCTGGATGGCCTGCGGGGCTATATGCTCAAAGAGTATGTGACCATCGGCCAGGTGAAGGAAGCGGAGCCCACCCCGGCGCCTACGCCCACACCGGAGCAATCCATCCCAGTGGTAGAGGAAACGCCTACGACTACCCCCTCCACGAGCATTTCTCAGGCGGACGAGCTGTATCTGGCTGCCCAGGTGGTGCAAAAAGAAGGGGATATGGAAAGCTATGTGGCTGTTGCCAACGTAATTTATAACCGGGTCCATAGCAGCAGCTTCCCCAACACCATCGAGGAGGTCCTGTACCAGAAAAACCAGTTTTCCACCAGTAACCTGAAGGCGCCTTCCACCGCGGCTTTGGCGGCGGTCCAGCAGATCTTCATTGACGGCAACCTGATCCTGCCAGCGGAGGTAATGTATTTCCAAGCGGCAAGCCGGGGTACGGACCGCAGCGGATATACCTATTATGGCACCTACGGTGGAAACGTATTTTTCTACCGCTAGACTGGGAGAAACCCTAATAAAATGCCGGGTACCGGCAAAGAATAATACCGCAATTCTATCTGGAAAGGCGGTATTTTTTTATGCAGGCAGTCATCATGGCCGGCGGACATGGCAAGCGGCTGCGCCCCTTGACCTGCACCATGCCCAAACCAATGGTGCCACTTTTAAACAAGCCGGTGATCGATTATTGCGTGGAGCTGCTTACAGCCCATGGGATCACGGACATTGCAGCCACCCTACATTACTTGCCGGATATGATCCGAGAGCATTTGGGGGATGGGCGGGCATTTGGGGCGGAGATTCGTTATAGCGTAGAAGACAAGCCCTTGGGTACCGCCGGCAGCGTGGCGGCGGTGGCCCGGCCTGGAAAGCCTGTGCTGGTAATGAGCGGCGATGCCATAACGGATGTAGACCTGGGCGCGCTGATCCGGGCCCACGCGGACAGCGGCGCGGCGGCCACCATTGTGCTCAAACGGGTGCAGGTCCCTACGGAATACGGCGTGGCTTTGATGGATGAAACTGGCCGCATAAGCCGCTTTTTAGAGAAGCCCCAGCTTTCCCAGGTGTTTAGCGACCTGGCCAATACGGGGATCTATTTGCTCTCCCCGGAAGCGGTGGAAATGATCCCCAAGGATCAAGCCTACGATTTCAGCATGGATCTTTTTCCCAAGATGCTGGCGGCAAACATGCCCATCATGGGTCATGTCACAGAAAGCTATTGGTGTGATATTGGGGACCTTAGGGCCTATGTACAAGCCCAGCGGGATATGCTGGCAGGGAAGTGCGCCTTTGAGACCTTGGCGGTGGAGCGGGATGGCATATTTATGGAGCATGACGCCAAGGTGTCCCCGGAGGCGGCGCTGGTTGCCCCCTGCTACATTGGCCGGGATGCGGAGGTGGCAGGAGGCGCCCTGCTGGCGGACGGTACGGTGCTGTGCAGCGGCGTTCGGATCGGGGCGGGCAGCAGCATCAAGCGGAGCATTTTGCTGCAAGGCGCCCGGGTACGGGAGCATGGGGAGATCCGGGGTGCGGTCATCGCGGAAGGCGCCCAGGTGGACGACCATGCCCGTATCTTTGCCGGTACCGCCCTGGGGGCTGGAAGCCATGTGGGAAAAGGGGCTTCTATAACCGCCGGGGCTTGCCTGTGGCCCAACAAACAGGTGGAAGATGGGGCGACCTGCCAGGAGGATGTGATCTGGGATGGGGGCCTGCACAAAAACAACCTGGATACGGTAGTAAAAGGCTATACGGATGGGGACCTTGGGCCGGAGCGAGCTGCACGGATCGGGGCGGCCTATGTAAAAAGTCAGAAAGGCGCTCAAAAGGAATTGGCCATTGCCACAGATGGGAGCCAGCAGGCGGTTATGCTCAAGCACGGGGCCATGGCGGGGATGGTGTCCCAGGGCGGGGACGTATATGATCTGGGCCATTGCAGCTATTCCGCCTTTACCCATGGGATTCGCAGCTACGGCCTACAGGGCGGCATCTATGTACAGCGAGATGGCACAGGGCCCCATGGAGCGGAATTGGCTCTATGCGATGGGCAGGGCTGCCGGTTGACGGGCGGGAGCTTCCGTTCCTTCCGGCAGGAGTTGCTCAGCGGGCCACATCCGCCTTTGACGGCCCAGCGGCTGGGCATCATCCAGCAGCTGGGGGGCGCGGCCAAAGGCTATGAAGCCAGGCTGGGGGATATCTTGGAGCCGGGGGTCCAGGCCGGTGGGTATAAGATCATCCTCAGCGGGGATGGGGACCTGTATGATACCGCGGCCCGGGTGCTTTTACCGGCTGGATATAGCGTGCTATTCATGGCGGAACGCCAGGCGAGCCGCTTGCATGGCAGCATGATCCAACAGGGGGCAGAGTTAGGGTTCTTCGTGGACGAAACAGGGGAGATGACCTGTATCTTTCGGGATCAATACCTTGGCGAAAGCCAGCGGATCGTTTTACTGATCCAATGCGCTCTGGCGGAAGGGCGGCTTCGGGGCCATACAGGGCTGCCGGTTGGGATCAGCGAAACCTATGCGGAATATTTGGAGGGCTTGGGATGCAAAGTACATCGATGCCCAGAGGACCGGGAAAAATGGAAGAAACAGGCATTGACCCACGGCTGTTATCTTCCAGAGCTATTTGAAACGGAGGCAGCGGTGGTGCGGTTAAGCCAAATGGGGCGGCAGGGACGGCTTGCCGGCTACGTGGAGCAGTTGCCCAAGACCTATGAAGCGGAGGGCAGCGTGGGCTGCTCCTGGAAGGAGATGGGGCGGGTAATGCGAAGCTTGGTGGAGACCGAGCGCAGCGACCGGGTGGAGCTGATGGACGGGGTGAAGGTGCGCAGCGACAAAGGCTGGGTGTTGATCCGGCCGAACGGGGATCTGACAGCCTACCGGGTGGTGGCTGGGAGCTTCAATGGGGAATATGCGCAGGAGCTGACAGACCTGTATTTGGATAAGGTCCGGCAGATTGCCCAAGACAAAGGGGAAGAATCGTGATACAATGGACGGAGCTTGAATTTTCCACATGAAAAGGAGGCCCGTCCATGTTTCATATCGTTTTGGTGGAGCCGGAGATCCCGCAAAATACCGGCAACATTTCCCGCACCTGCGCGGTAACGGGGACGGTCCTGCATATGGTGCGTCCTTTCGGGTTCAGCTTGGAGGACAAGTACCTGAAACGTGCGGGGTTGGATTATTGGGATAGCTTGGAGGTGCATTATTACGACGCCTTTGAGGAGGTGGAGGCCGCCTATCCTACGGCCCGGTTCTTTCTCACCTCCACCCATGCCACCCGCTCCTATGGGGATGTACGGTACCAGGATGGGGACTTTTTGGTGTTTGGCAAGGAGACGGCCGGATTGGGCCCAGCTTTATTGCAGCGGCGTGGGAAAGATGCCATTCGCATCCCCATGCGGCCGGGCCAACGGTCTTTGAACTTATCCAATTCGGCGGCCATCGTGCTGTACGAGGCCCTGCGGCAGACCGGTTTCCCGGGCTTGGTTTGACCCCTAGCCCCTCGGCGCCGGACACTGGAAAAAAAGTTGGATTTTCAGGAAAAAAACCCTGGATTTCAGCCTGTTTGGGCTTGACAGGGCGGCATAATTTGGGTAGAATATCACTTGTGTGTTCGTTAGGATCGGTATTTGCGGCCACAGCCCCGGAAGCAAGGTACCTCCCCATGGATGCAACGCGATTTTATTATCACTACTGCTTTTAGGAGGACAGCCATGAAGACCTATATGGCCAAGGGCGAAGCCGTAGAACGTAAGTGGTACGTGGTGGATGCAGAAGGTATGGTGCTCGGCCGTCTCGCATCCCAGGTAGCCGCTATTCTGCGTGGCAAGCATAAGCCCATATATACCCCCCATGTGGACACTGGTGATCATGTCATCATCATCAATGCGGACAAGGTCACCCTTACCGGCAAAAAGTTCACCGACAAAAAGTATTATCGGCATACCGGTTATCCCGGTGGCATTCGCGAGACCTCTTATGGCGAGCTGTTGGATAAGAAGCCTGAGTTTGCCGTATATGAAGCCATTCGCCGGATGATGCCCAAGGGCCCCCTGGGCCGCAAGATGCTCAAGAAGGTCCGCATTTATGCGGGCAGCCAGCATCAGCATGCCGCCCAGACGCCCGAAGTGCTCGTGCTCAAATAAGAGACAGGAGGAACAAGAAAATGGCAAGCATTACCCAATATCTCGGCACCGGCCGTCGTAAGAAGTCCATTGCCCGCGTTCGCCTGCTCCCCGGCACCGGCAACATCACCATCAATCAGCGGGATCTGGACGATTATTTCGGCTACGAGACCCTGAAGATGATCGTCCGTGCGCCGTTGGCCCTCACCGGCACCCAGAGCAAGTTTGACGTAAAGGTCAACGTATGCGGCGGCGGCACCACCGGCCAGGCTGGCGCCATTCGTCACGGTATTGCCCGCGCCCTCATCGCTGCGGAGCCCGAACTCCGGGGCGCCCTGAAGAAGGCCGGCTTCCTCACCCGTGACCCCCGCATGAAGGAGCGTAAAAAGTACGGCCTCAAGGCTGCCCGTCGCGCTCCGCAGTTCAGCAAGCGATAATTTTAGTTCAAAACAGCTCAAAAACCCCGAAACCATGCGGTTTTCGGGGTTTTTCCTTTTCAGATTGTTTGCCCTGTTTTGGCATAGTCTGACCCGTTTTGAACCATTTTTTATGGGTTAAATTAAGGACAACCACCCCCAAAACAGGGGCTAATGGGTTAAATCATAGGACAACTTTTTTGCCCCAGCCCTCTCCCAAGAGGTCATTTTTGCTTTTTTGTCCCTCTGAAATTTTATGCAAAATCGGTTTGGCAGAGTTTGACCCAATCTGAACAAATGAATATGATTTTATTGCGAAAGCGTTCAGCGTTCCAGCTGGGCGCTTTTTGCATTTCCGGGGACCGACGTTCCGGGATCAGAAAAAGCCGTCACTCTTTTTTTCAAGAAAGTAGTGGCGGCTTTTTCTATTTCCAGAACCAAACACGACAAACAGAAACGAGGTGAAATACGATGAACACGCAAATCATCGCCGTCGCCAACCAGAAAGGCGGCGTCGGCAAGACAACCACCTGCGCCAACTTAGGCATCGGGCTGGCCCAGGCCGGAAAGAAGGTGCTGCTGGTAGACGCGGACCCACAGGCCAGCCTTACCATCAGCCTGGGCAACCCGCAGCCGGACAAGCTGCCCTTTACCCTGTCTGACGCGATGGGCCGTATCCTGATGGACGAGCCGCTGCGCCCCGGCGAGGGTATCCTGCACCACCCGGAGGGCGTGGACCTCATGCCCGCTGACATCCAGCTCTCCGGCATGGAGGTATCTCTGGTGAACGCCATGAGCCGGGAGACCATTCTACGGCAGTATCTGGACACCGTAAAGGGACAGTATTCCCATATCCTCATCGACTGCCAGCCCTCCCTGGGGATGCTCACGGTCAACGCTTTGGCCGCTGCCAACAGGATCATAGTCCCCGTCCAGGCGGAGTATCTGCCCGCCAAGGGCCTGGAACAGCTGCTATCTACCATCAGCAAGGTCAAGCGGCAGTTAAATCCCAAGCTCCAGATCGACGGTATTCTGCTGACGATGGTGGACAACCGCACCAACTTTGCCAAAGAGATCGCCGCCCTGCTGCGGGAGACCTATGGCAGCAAAATCAAGGTATTCGGCACCGAGATTCCACATTCGGTCCGGGCCAAGGAGACCAGCGCCGAGGGCAAGAGCATTTTCGCCCATGACCCCGGCGGCAAGGTGGCCGAGGGCTACCGCAATCTGACGAAGGAGGTATTGAAACTTGAAAAGCAGCGCGAAAAAAGTAGAGCTGGCCTCGGTAGATGACTTGTTCTCCACAGAGGAAAGCCGGGCCGACGCCCAGCGGGAGAAGGTTCTGGAAATTCCCTTGTCGGAGCTGCACCCGTTCAAGGACCACCCCTTCAAGGTCAAGGACGATGAGGCCATGATGGAGACCGCCGACAGCATCCGGCAGTACGGCGTGCTGGTCCCGGCCATCGCCCGCCCGGACCCCAACGGCGGCTATGAGCTGGTCGCCGGGCACCGGCGGCACCGAGCTAGCGAGCTGGCGGGTAAAGAAACCATGCCGGTGATTGTCCGCGACCTGGACGATGACCAGGCCACCATCATCATGGTTGACAGCAATTTGCAGCGGGAAAGCCTGCTCCCCAGTGAAAGGGCTTTTGCCTACAAGATGAAGCTGGAAGCTATGAAGCGACAAGCTGGCAGACCGTCCAAAGAAAATTGTTCCCAAGTTGGGAACGATTTTGGGAAGAAGTCGAGCGAGGTATTGGCTGAACAGGTCGGCCAGAGTAAAAACCAGATTTTTCGTTATATCCGCCTCACCGAGCTAATTCCCGAACTGCTGGACATGGTGGACGAGAAGAAAATCGCCTTCAATCCGGCCTACGAGCTGTCCTTCCTCAAAAAAGAGGAACAGGTGGATTTGCTGGACGCGATGGACAGCGAACAGGCCACGCCGTCGCTCTCCCAGGCCCAGCGGCTGAAAAAGTACAGCCAGGAGGGCCACCTGACCCTCGACATGATGCGGGTCATCATGGGCGAAGAAAAGAAAAGCGACCTGGACAAGATCACCTTCACCAGCGACACCCTGCGCAAATATTTTCCCCGGAGCTATACGCCCCAGCGGATGCAGGAGACCATCATCAAGCTGCTGGAACAGTGGCAGCGCAAGCGCCAGCAACAGCATGAACGCTGAGAGAGGAGTTGCCTATGAGGGATATTTCAGCCCGCGAGCTGAAAGGACATAACATTTTGGCTGTGGAGCGATTTCAGGATAGCACCCGCTGGATGGTGGAGTTTGCGGTCCGCAAGCCCCGCACCCCTTACGGCAGCCCCGGCGACGAGGTGCGCCTGTTTCTCACCGAGGACGGCTACCGGCAGGCCCTGGACGCCCAGCGCAGCCAGCAGATCAAAATTAAGCGCCATGCCCACGTTGTCGAGGGGCACATCATCGACTTCAAGCCGAAGAAAAAGCGCCGCCACCCGTAAACCCACCGCTTGCCAAGAAAGGACTGAACTATGTGTACCGTTAGAGACATTGAAGAAGCCATCCGCGAACACTGCCAATCCCAGCATGACATGAAAAGCACCGAGATCGACCAGGTAATGCAGCGCCTGCCCTTCGGCACCGCGCAGGACGTTTTTACCCGGCCCCCTGTGCCGAAGCCGCCGTATTCCTGGCGCAGCCGGAACGACCGCACCTGACCGCCGCAGTCTTTTTGAAGATTGCGGCTTTTTTCATGCCATGAACACTGGAAGGAGTGACGCAAATGGCCGTTTTTCGCATTGAACGGACCCGTGATTATACCGTGATGAGCAACCACCACCTGCGCGACAAGGCACTGTCGCTGAAATCCAAGGGACTGCTTTCCATGATGCTGTCCTTGCCGGAGGACTGGAACTACACCACCCGCGGCCTCGCCAAAATCTGCAAGGAGGGCGTGGACGCCATCGGTGGGGCGCTGCGGGAGCTGGAAAGCGCCGGGTACATCGTCCGCCACCAGATGCGGGACCGCCAGGGCCGCATCAGCGACACCGAGTATGTCATCTATGAGCAGCCCCAGCCCAAAGCGCCGGATACGCCCCAGCCGGATACGGCTTCACCAGATACGGAAAACCCGTATCTGGCTGGCCCGGATACGGAAAAGCCGGCAGAATTAAATATAGAGAAATCAAAGACTCAAAAACAAACAACGGATGTACCAAGTACCGATTCCATTCCCTTCCGGGAGAAAGCGGCGGCCAGGCCGCCGGAACGGAAAGGACGGGATGCGATGTCGGTGGAAGAAATGCAGAGTTATCGGGATTTGGTGTTGGAGAACATCGAGTACGACCACCTCTGCCGGGAGGTTTCGACCTACCGGGAGGATCTGGACGAGATCGTGGAGCTGATCGTGGAAACGGTCTGTGCCAGACGCAAGACCACCCGCATCGCCGGGGCGGACTTCCCCCACGAGGTGGTGCGGTCCCGGTTCCTGAAGCTGGACAGCTCCCACATCGAGTTCGTCATGGAGTGCCTGCACAACAACACCACCGAAATCCGCAACATGAAGCAGTACCTGCTGACCGTGCTGTTCAACGCGCCTACCACCATGAACAATCACTACACGGCCCAGGTCAACCACGATATGCACGCAGGCGGCTGGTAATGGCCGCTTTTCTGCTGCACCGCCCAAGGAGGCACGATATGAACCAGATGGAAATTTTCAAAAACCCGGAGTTTGGAAGCATCCGCACTTTTGAGCAGGACGGCAAGGTGCTGTTCTGCGGAACGGATGTAGCAACTGCTTTGGGATATGCCAATCCCCGTAAGGCCGTCCGCGACCACACCCGCTGTGGAACGAAATGTTCCATAGGGGTCCAGACCGGCAAGAAGGCAGATGGCTCACCCGCCGTACAGATGGTGGAGATGCTCTTTATCCCCGAAGGCGACGTTTACCGGCTCATCGTCCACAGCAAGCTGCCCTCGGCGGAGCGATTTGAACGCTGGGTGTTCGATGAAGTCCTGCCCAGCATCCGCCAGCACGGAGCATACCTCACCAGAGAAAAGCTGTGGGAGGTCGCCACCTCGCCGGAGGCGCTGCTGAAGCTCTGCTCCGACCTGCTGGCCGAGCGTGAGAAAAACGCGGCGCTGCAAGCGGACAACGCCCGGCTGCAAGGCAAGGCCGTCTACTACGACCTGTTTATCGACCTGCGGCACAGCACCAACCTGCGCACCACCGCCAAGGAGCTGGAGGTGCCGGAACGGCGCTTCGTCCGCTTTCTGCTGGAACGCCGGTACGTCTACCGCACCCCCTCTGGCTGTGTGCTGCCCTACGCCAAGAGCGCCAACGAGGGGTTGTTCTGTGTGAAGGATTTCTGCCGCAACGGCCACACCGGCTCCTACACGCTGGTGACGCCCAAGGGCAAGCTGCACTTTGCGGAACTGCGATCGCTGATACTGGTGACGGTATGACAGGCCGGTATCTGCTGCGGCGGCTGGTGGTCCCGCCTTAGTATCAAGCGCCACCCCTGCAAAATCCGTGGAAAGGAGGCGATGACCTATGCAGGAGGAAGTGGAAAACAGGACTTTGACGCTGATCGTCAGCGGGACAAAGTTCACCGGGCGGCTGTTCAAGGCCGCCATATCCAAGTACATGGCCCACCGCAGGGAGAAAAAGCTGGAAAAGCAGCGCGGCCGGGATTCCCCCGTCACCCCCAAGGGCAAGCAGACCGTGAAGCAGCTCATCGGGCAGAACCAGGGCGTCTCCAACATCGAGATCAACGACCCGTCCATCAAGGATTTTGAGCGCATCGCCCGCAAGTACGGCGTGGACTATGCGGTGAAAAAGGACCGCAGCGCCTCGCCGCCCAAGTATCTGATCTTCTTCAAGGGCCGGGACGCCGACGCGCTGACCGCTGCTTTTTCTGAATACACCCAGAAAAAGGTCAAGAAGGCCGACCGCAGCGAGCGCCCCTCCGTGCTGGCAAAACTGGCCCAGTTCAAGGAGCTGCTCAAAAATACCGTGGTGGACCGCAGCCGCCGGAAGGAGCTGGAACGATGAAGCAGCTGAATGTGAAAAAGCTGGTGCTGCTGAACCTGCCCTATTTCCTGCTGGGCCTGTTTGCCACCAACCTGGGGGAAGCCTGGCGGCTGGCGACCGGCGCGGATGCGTCCGCCAAAATGCTCTCGTTCTTCTCCACCCTGCCGGTGGCGCTGGCAAGCTGGTGGCCCAGCCTGCACCCGCTGGATTTGCTGGTGGGGCTTTGCTGCGGCGCTGGCCTGCGGCTGGCGGTGTATCTGAAAGGCAAGAACGCCAAAAAATACCGCCACAACGTGGAGTATGGTTCGGCCCGATGGGGCACCCATGAGGATATTGCCCCCTACATCGACCCGGTGTTCCAGAATAACGTCATTCTGACCCAGACCGAGCGGCTTACCATGTCCAGCCGTCCCAAGAACCCCAAGTATGCCCGCAACAAGAACGTGCTGGTCATCGGCGGCAGCGGTTCCGGCAAGACCCGCTTCTGGCTCAAGCCGAATTTGATGCAGATGCACAGCTCCTACGTCGTTACCGATCCCAAGGGCACCATCCTGGTGGAGTGCGGCAAAATGCTCCAGCGGCGTGCGCCCAAGCTGGGCAAGGACGGCAAGCCGGTGAAGGACAAACACGGCAAAATCGTGTATGAGCCATACCAGATCAAGGTGCTGAACACCATCAACTTCAAGAAGTCGATGCACTATAACCCCTTCAGCTATATCCATAGCGAAAAGGACATCTTGAAGCTGGTGACAACGCTGATCGCCAACACCAAGGGCGAGGGCAAGGCCGGGGACGATTTCTGGGTCAAGGCGGAAACGCTTTTGTACTGCGCCCTTATCGGGTATATCCACTATGAGGCCCCGGTGGAGGAACAGAATTTTTCCACCCTCATCGAGTTCATCAATGCGATGGAGGTCCGGGAGGATGACGAGGAGTTCAAAAACCGTGCGACCCTAATTGCAGTGTAAAACTCCCGTAGTAGGGTGACACCACTGCAAACCTGATAAGAGGTGCTAAGGAGGTGAAAAGCGGCACACTCTTGTAGGTAATTGATATGACTGGAGGCGGCATGGAAGCCAAATATTCCATGTATCCGACCTCGACTAATACTCCTGCCGGCTGTCTGGTAACAGGCAGTCGCGAAGCATAGGTGAAGGCGGGGACACTGCTGGTGACAGCACACCCCGGGTTCCACTGCATATGGATTCAACATTCCGCATTTGCTAAAGCTTCGTTATGAACCCTATCCTGCTCTGCTGTGCAGAGAGGACGGAATAATAAATCTACCTCACGTGATTTCGTTTTGTCACTATGGGGGATGGCGTTATGGCCGCCATAGAATACGTGTAAAACGTATCGGGGAGACCCAGGTTTACGGAGCAGAGGAAGTCCTAAGTGCAGTATTAAGGCAGTCATATTGATAAGGGCGAACTGCCCGACGTTTAGGAATAGCCGGGGACGGCCCGCACTGAAAGGGTAAGGCCAGAAAGGTTATGAACGGGTAGTCAGCGGGGCCATAGTAGCGTAGATACCCTGTCAAGAAACAGGGGGTAGCGAAGGGCCTTAGTCTTGCTTTGAATAATAAAACAATATTTCCGATTCGCCTGATTAGACGCAAGAGACTATTCGTTACGGAAATGAGGCGACAACCTATGAAGAACCAAAGAAAAGTAATTGAGTACCAATAACATCTATTTTGTGGACATGGAAAAGCGGTTTGAAGATTTCCAGAATAACAGAATTGACCTACGGGCACTCCACGTCATGGTTTATGACACTGATAACGTAGCCCTTGCACTGCGTCAATTAAGCAAAAGTCCGGGAAGAATGGCACTGGGGCCGGATAAAACAAACATCAAAACTCTGGAACCCTACTCTATTCAGGAACTTGCGGAGATTGTGAAAGACCGTCTGACAAACAAAAGAATGGATTATGTACGGAGAACGTACATACCGAAAAGCAATGGGAAGAAGCGGCCTCTTGGGATTTGCTCCATTTGGGATAAGCTGGTTGAAAAATGTATTCAACTGGTGGTGGAACCCTATTGTGAAACAAAATTTGTAGAGAGTTCATTCGGATTCCGGAAACAGGTCAGCACTCACAATGCGCTGGCAAAGGTGAAAAGCCAATGTCAGACAATGCCCTATGTCCTGTCCGTGGATATGAAAGATTTCTTCGGAACCATAGACCCGGATATAGCATACCGGGAACTGTGGCATATCGGGATAAAAGACCAGATAATCCTCAACTATATCTACCGTTTCATTAAAAAGGGATACTATGAGGATTCCTGTAAAGTGGAGAATCCGAAAGGCTCTCCACAAGGTTCGATTTTGGGGCCGTTAATCAGTAATGTATATCTACATCGATTTGATGTATGGCTCCGTGACCAGGGTGATTGCTGGCATGACAGAAGCGTTGCAAAGTTTCACAACTATGCGAACAAGCGACGCAACCTCGCACTCACAAATCTAAAAGTTGGGATTCATGTGAGGTATGCTGATGACATTCTGGTATTGTGCAAGGATTATGAGGACGCTGTGAAATTCAAATACAGTGTTACGAATTACCTGACACGGAACATGAAGCTGGAAATCAACGAGGATAAGACAAAAATATATGACCTTACCCGGGAAAAGATGAAGTATCTGGGATATGACTTCTATGCCTATAAAAAGCAGACGAAGAACCCACAGCAAAAGGGGAAGCTGATGGTGACAAATGAGCTTCCAAAAAGCAAAGAGGACGTGATTGTTAAGAAATGCAGGGAACTGCTACATGACATCAGGCGCAATCCGTCATTTGAAACAATACACGCATGGAATGCCTATGTGGTGGGAGTCCACAACTACTATAAAGGCATGTCTCTGTTTTGTTTGAGCTTTAGAAAAATAGGTTGGCGAATCAAAGAATTGTTTTATCACACAATGAGCAGAGATGTTAAATTCATAAAAGACCAAGCTTACAAGGATAACTTTCAGGGCGGAGAATACCGCTCATGGGGAAAGCGTGGCTATTACTGCTTCCATCAGTTCCCGGTCATTGAGATTCAATGGGCCAGTTGGGACAATAAACTGATAGCTGCAGAAAAGGGCAAGGTAATCCGTAAAAATCCTTATGCCTACGGCGAAAAGAAGCACAATCCCGGTGTATCAATGAAGGATATCAGCTACTTAGTCAACACTTCAAAATACATCAAAAACAGCCGGTTAGCCATGTTCAGAATCAGTAAATACAGTTCCATGAAAGGTGTCAGCTATCTGTCGGGAAATTTTGTCCCCGTAGACGAATACCACTGCCACCATATCAAACCACTTAGCAAAGGCGGAACAAATGATTTTGAAAACCTCTGTGTGCTTTCAGAAATGGAACATACGATACTGCACAGCAGTACCCCGGAGCGGCTTTATTCCATTTTTCCCAGAAAGATACGGAGAATAAAAGCACTTATTGATTCCTTGCAAAGAGATTGATTGTGAATATGTCGTTTGCTTGTTGAGCAAGAGACCCCTTTGGAATGGGGGAATCTTCACAAAGTAAGAGGGTACGCCGGATGCGCTGAAAGGTGCCCGTCCGGTGTGGGCCGGGGGAAAAGGCCGAGACGAAAGTCAGAGCCTTACCTATCGGTATCCGTTGACCTGATGTTTGACGCGCTGGAGGCAGAGAAGCCCAACCATTTCGCTGTCCGCCAGTACAAAAAGTACAAGCTGGCAGCTGGCAAAACCGCAAAATCCATCCTGATTTCCTGCGGTGCGCGCCTTGCTGTGTTCGATATTGCCGAGCTGAGGGAGGTCACTTCCTACGATGAGCTGGAGCTGGATA
>UQRU01000002.1 GCA_900543475.1 uncultured Eubacteriales bacterium | reverse complement strand
CCCCATTTTTTCTACCTCCTTTTCTTCATCTTCTTTATCTTACCACGAAAAAAGTAGATACCCATACTTTTTATGAGTGTCTACTTTCATTTTACAGGTGCAGCTAAAATTTGCCCCCGGCCTTTTCCCTTTCCCCGCGCCTCCATCCTTTGGATGGAAGCCATATTGGGGGAGCGCGCAAGAAAGGATATAAAAAAGCGGCCAAACGCCGCTTATACCCATAGCCATTGGGTTGCCATTGCCTGTTTCGAAATCCCG
Source organism: uncultured Eubacteriales bacterium (assembly GCA_900543475.1). GTDB lineage: Bacteria > Bacillota > Clostridia > Christensenellales > CAG-138 > Pelethousia > Pelethousia gallinarum. The sequence goes on along the minus strand of UQRU01000002.1, from coordinate 68,021 downwards.
GCCGCGCAATTGGGCCCGATGGGCCTGCATAGGGGCCCGCTAGCAGCTGGGCCCTTCGCCGGATTCTTCCTGCTTTTCCGGCTCCGGCAAGGGGTCCAGAAAGCCGCTCTGGACGTTGGCCCGGGCCAATTCCTCCAGGAGCATTTTGTTGCGCAGCTCTAAAAGCTGCAGCTCCTGCTCCATCCGCTCCATGTCCCGGATGATCTCATCCAGGAACGCGTCCACCTCCCCGATGTCATAGCCCTGGAAGGCACGGCTGAATTTTCGATTGACGATCTCTTGAATCTGCACGGGTTCGCTCCTTTTGTCAATAAAATGGGAGGCTGCCCTATTGCAGCCTCCCGTCTTTGCCGCCGGTTACATCACGTCCGTATAATCGGAGGATTCATCGTTGCCGATGATGTCGTAGTTGGTGGGCGCAACCACGAAAATACCCCGGGAGATCTTGTAGATGCTGCCGTTTAGGGCATAGATGGCGCCCGCCATGAAATCCAAAATACGCTGGGCGCAATCGATCTCCAATTCCTCCATATTCACGATGACCGGTTTGCGGCTCTTGAGATTGTCGATGATATTCTGCGTATCCTCATAGCTGATGGGATGATACACAATCATCTTCATGGAAGCTGCTGTGGGAAGGCTTACCACGTTGGAGCCGCTGGCGGCGCTGGCCGCCGTACGCTGCCGTTTGCTGCGATTGGCCATGTTGAGGACATTATCCGTTTGGGCTTGGCTTTCGCCCTCGTAATACTCATCCCCGTACATATCATCGTCCATCTCGGTTTCCTCGATGCCGATGAAGTCCATGAATTTGTTTAATAGACCTGCCATGCTTTTTTCCCCCATTCAAAATATTAATGGTATGTGCCTTGGCGCTTGGAGAAAAAAAGACCTTGTTTCAAAACGGAACTGCTCTATCTATACGCTCCGTTTTCGCGGCTACGCTGTTTGCCGCGGACCAAATATGGCCGTTCCCACCCGGACCATGGTCGCGCCTTCCAGAATGGCCGCTATATAATCCCCGCTCATGCCCATGGACAATGTATCCATTTCTTTCCATCCGGCAGAAACCAGTCTGTCGAACAGGGTCCGCATCTGGGCAAAGTACCGGCGCGCCTCCTCCTGTCCCACGTTGGGAGGAATGCACATCAAGCCCTTGACCCGGATGCCGGGCAGCTGGGAGACCATATCGAGAAACCCAGGCAATGCAGCCGGCATGACGCCGCCCTTTTGTTCTTCGGCGCCAATGTTCACCTCCAGGAGGACATCCTGGCTGCATCCATGCTTCTGGGCCAGGCGGCTGATCTCCTTGGCCAGCTCCGGCCGGTCTACCGACTGGATCAGCGCCACCTTGCCTATCACATATTTTACCTTATTTGTTTGCAATTGTCCAATCATATGTGGACAAAGTCCCCTCTTTTGGAAAAAATCCAACTTGGATACCAGCTCCTGGGGCCGGTTTTCCCCCACTTCCTTTGCGCCAGCATCCGCCGCTTCCCCGATCCGGTCCGTATCTACGAACTTGGTCACCGCGATCAAGCGCACCTCGTCCCGGCTACGTCCCGCCTCCCGGCAGGCCTGTTGGATGTTTTCCTCCACCTTCCGGTAATTTTCAGCAATGCTCACAATCCTTCGCCTCGCTTTTTTCTCCTGGCTGATCAGTCTCCATAGCGCATCCCCGCCGAGAGGGAAGCCCCGTCCTTGGCGGCGATGATGGCCGTATCCTCGTCCGCGCTATAGACCTCCAGGGGGATCTTCTGTCCATCCACCGGCAAAACCGGCACGCCGTTTTCCTCCAAGATGGCCTCCAGGGGCACTTCTAAGCCTGTCATTTCCCCGGATAGGGTAACCTTCACGGTCCGCACGCCGATCAGGTCGTCCAAGGTCTCATTGAATTCCAAAATATTAACCACCCCGTTTTCATTCACCACCGGCTCCAGGGCCGTACCGATAAATAACCGGTCCGCATAGCCTTCCACCTGCACGCGATAGGTCTGCCCTGCGCTCACCCGCAGCGCCTGGCTCCGGGGGGTAACGAAAGCAATATACCAGTGGGAAGGATTCACCAGGCGGAACAGCAGGCTTTCGGAGCTGGCTACCATGCCCCCTGCGGCGCTATCCAATACCTTGTTGATCACGTCCGCATTGATCACGTCCAGCTTATCCCCGCTGAGCACCTGCTCAAACCCGTCAAAGTAAAAGCTCACCACCCCACTGCCCTTTGCCACCACGTCGCTGGCATATTCGGCCAGCTGGGCTTTTTTCGTCTCCTCTTCCCCATAGAGGGCATTTAAAGCTTCGTCCGCCTGCACCAGTTGTTTGAGCAGGGCGCTGCGTTGGGCCAAAAGATCCTTGACATCGTTTTCCAGGGCCAGCAGATCCTCCCCGGCCGGCTGTTGGATAGGCAATTGCTGGGTCTCGGACGGTTGCTCCCCTGGCTGGGGCGTTGCCTGGGCGCTGGTTTGGGCCGCCGCGGGCTGAGCCGTTGCAGCGGGGGCTGTTTGCCCTGTGTCCCCGGTTAGGCCCTGGATCCCCCGTTGCAGGCATTGACGGATGGCCTGCTGCTTTTCCCGGAGCTGGTTGTTGATGTTGCTCAATTCCGCGCTCTCGACGCTGCCCAACAATTCCAGTTGCTTTTGGTAGATCTCCTCCTGGATGCTTAAAAGGGACTGGGTCATGTCGTCGGTATAACCCCATTTATAAACCGTGGCCACCGGCATCTCGGAGGTCACCTGCGCCCCTTCCTGCACTTGGTAAGTAGCCCGGTCGTACCGCTCCACGGATACGCAGCTCTCCTCCCGGATCACAATGGCCGATGCCTCCAGGGCCAGGGCTTGGGTGCCGGTATGCAACGTGCCGCTTTTCCTTCCCGGCTTAAACAGAAATATAGCCAGCGCCCCTAACCCGACCACCAAAAACAGGATCAGGTAAAAGCGGGGATTGATCTTAACGCGTTTGCGGGTTCGAACGATGGGGATCGCCTCCTTTCTGCTGCCGCAAGGCCACAATCACATGTTAAGGGCCTGGCGGATCGGCTCATGCACCGCCTGCCGCCCCACCACGGCCGCAACCATGCGGGTCTCATCCAATACATAGGGCAAGATGCCCTCTACATCCTCCATACGCACGCCGGCGATACGGCTGAGCATTTCCCCTTCCTCCAGGGCATACCCCCGCATCAGCATGCTGCGGCCAATGGCGCTGCTCCTGGCAGAGGTGCTTTCCTGGCCCAGCATATAGCTGCCCTTTAGCTGTTCCTTTGCCCGGTGGAATTCATCCGCCGTAAGGCCCTGCTCCCTCATGCGCCTGGCTTCCTGCAGCATCAGCTCCGCCACTTTGGCCCCCTGCTTCCCCTCGGTGCCTGCGTACAGGGCGAAATACCCTGTGCCGCTGTAGCCGCTGGGATAGGAATAAACCGAATAGGCCATGCCTCGCTCCTCCCGGATGTGCTGGAACAGCCGGCTGCTCATGGAGCCGCCCAGGGCATTGTTGAGCACATACAGGGCGAACTGTTCTTTGGTGTCCGTTGGAAAGCCGGGGAAGCCAAGGCAAATATGGGTCTGCTCCACATCCTTTTGGGCGGCCACAAAGCGCTGTCCCTGAAGCAGCTGGGAGGCAGGCATGTCCTCTCCCGGTGCCGGTAGGGCCTTTTCCCCTTTGCAAAACGCCGCCTCCAGCAAAGGCAGCAGGGTCTGCATATCCACCCTGCCTGCGCAAGCCACCACCATTTGCCCCAGCTGATACCGGCGGGCCATATATGCCCGTAGGCGATCCGGCGTAAATGCCCGCACGCTTTCCTGAGAACCCAGGATCGGCCGGGCCAATGGGCTTTCCCCATAGATGGCGCTGCCCAGCAGCTCGTGAACCAGTTCCTCTGGGCTATCCTCCACCATGAGGATCTCCTCGCATACCACCCCCTGCTCCCGGCTTAAATCCTCCGGCGCTAAGCGAGGGTATTGTACCAGATCCTGTAAAATATCCACCGCCTGGCCCAGATGCTCGTCCAACACCTTGGCATAGTAGCAGGTGCATTCCTTGGCCGTAAAGGCGTTTAGGTTGCCCCCCAGCCCGTCCATTTCCCCTGCGATCTCTTTGGCGGTACGGTTGTCCGTGCCCTTGAAGAGCATATGCTCGATCATATGGGAGATCCCGCCCTCATCGGGCCCCTCGTATACAGGTCCCGCGGGTATCCATATCCCGATGGCAACGGAGCGGACCCCTTCCATGGGCTCCGCCACCACCCGCATGCCGTTTGACAACCGGTCTGTTATGATCATGAAATCCGATCCCTATTGGAGCACCTCCCCCACAGGGACAGGCTCCAATCCTTTCTCCCGTAATGCTGTAAGAATCCCGCTAAGGGCCTCCCCAGCGGCCTGGGTGGGCTGTAGCAGCAGGATGCTGCCCGGTATAGGCTCCTGGGGCAGCCTGGCAAGAATATCCGCAGCAACGCCCCGGGCGCACAATAGATCCGCCGTGCACAAAACCTGGGTCAGCCCCAGCTTATGGGCTACCCGGCCCGACACGGTGACCGACCGCCCCCCGGAATAATACAACGTTGGTTTTACCCCAGCCGCTGCTTCTATGGCCTCCAGGGATCGCTCTACATCCTCCTGTACCCAGCTAAGCCGTCCATCCTGGCCAACCGCATAGCCCATGGTAGCCAGCTCATGGCCATCTTGGGCCATGCGCCGGGCTAAGGCGGGATTGCGAGCCGCCCATTCTCCGCTCAAGGCAAAGGTGACGCGGGCATGGTTTTCTTCCAGGGTATCCAAAATATCCTCCAGCGCCCCCGCATCCCAACTCACGGCGAATTGTAAGGCTATTTTCCCCTCCGCCTGGCCCCGGTATACCGGGGCGCTGACGCTGATCGTCTGGGGCTGGGTCGTCCCCAGATATAATCCCGCAATCAGCAGCAGCAAAAGCAGATTGGTAACCGCGTGTCCGGCCTTCGACCTTCCCATGGCGCATCCCCCTTGTTTGTTCTATATATATGGGTATGCGCCAAGGGGCGGCCTTAGCCCCTTGGGTAAAAATTCCTTTTCCCCTTCCCCCGCCGCCAGCTCCATCCCTGGGGGCTAAAAATACGTCCATCTACTTCTTTGTCACGGGGCATTCCTGGGGACGAAAAGATTTTTTATGGCCTTATTGCGTTAAAAAGTGGCCTTGGCCACTTTTTAACGGATTCGTATAGATAAAATGATGCGGGGCCAGGGCCGCAAACCCACCCAGGCCCGTATGTTTCAAGGCGCGCCCAGGGCGGGCCTTGGGATCATTTCTTGGCGTCCGGCAAAAGATCCTTCCGGGTCAGGTCGATCTTGCCATCGGGCTTGACGGCGATGACCCGCACCAGCAGCTCGTCGCCTACGCTGACTTCGTCCTCCACCCGCTCTACCCGGTGGTTAGCCAGGCGGCTGATGTGTACCAGGCCCTTCTTGCCGGGCTTGAGCTCCACCTGGGCGCCAATGGGCAGGATATTCACCACCTTGCCCAAGAACACCTCCCCCACCTCGATGTCGTGGCAGATGCTGTCGATGATCTTCTTGGCCTTTTCCGCCGCCGCCATATCCGGGGAGGCGATGAACACCCGGCCGTCGTCCTCGATGTCGATCTTGACGCCGGTCTCCGCGATGATGCCGTTGATGGTCTTGCCGCCGCTGCCGATCACCTCCCGGATCTTATCGGGATGGATGTTGAACTGGAGGATACGAGGGGCATAGGGGCTAAGCTCTTTGCGGGGCTCCGGGATGGTTTCCAGCATCTTGTTGAGGATGAATAGCCTACCCTGCCGGGCCTGCTCCAGGGCCCGGGTAAGGATCTCCTTATCGATGCCCTTGATCTTGATATCCATCTGGATGGCGGTGATGCCGTCCTTGGTGCCCGCCACCTTAAAGTCCATATCCCCCAGGAAGTCCTCCAGGCCCTGGATATCCGTCAATACGGCGATGTTGCCGTTGGCGTCGTCCTTGATCAGGCCCATGGCCACGCCGGCCACCGGCTTCTTGATGGGCACGCCCGCATCCATGAGGGCCATGGTGCTGGCGCAGATGGAAGCCTGGGAGGTGGAGCCGTTGGAGCTGACCACTTCGGATACCAGGCGGATGGCATAGGGGAATTCCTCCTCAGAGGGGATCATGGGCAGCAGGGCCCGCTCCGCCAGGGCGCCGTGGCCGATCTCCCGGCGGCCCGGGCTACGCACCGGCCGGGTCTCTCCCACGGAATAGGGAGGCATATTATAATGATGGATGTAGCGCTTGAAATCCTCCTCGCCGATGCCGTCCAGGGTCTGGCCATCCCCCATGCAGCCCAGGGTAGCGATGGTCATCACCTGGGTCTGGCCCCGGGTGAACACGGCGCTGCCATGGGTGCGGGGCAGGATACCGGTCTCGCACCAGATGGGCCGGATCTCATCCTGCTTACGGCCGTCGGGCCGGATGTGCCGGTTGATGATCTTATCCCGGACGATCTCCTTGGTGAGGGTGTAGAGGATGCTATCCACATCCTTTTCGCTGTCCGGATAGGCCTCCGCAAAGTGGGCGACGGTCTCCTCCTTCACCTGGTTGCTGCGCGCTTCCCGCTCATAGCGGTCGAAGGTATCCAGGCTCCACTCCACCTTATCCCGGGCATAGGACCGCACTTCCTCGGCAAAGGCCGGGTCGGGCTGGTAGATGTTGACCTCCATCTTGGGCTTGCCCACCTGGGCCTGGATGTCCTCGATAAAGGCCACGATCTTTTTGATCTCCTCGTGGGCATACAGGATGGCATCCAGCATTTCCTGCTCGGTGAGTTCGCAGGCGCCGGCCTCCACCATCATCACCGCGTCCCGGGTGCCGGCCACCGTCAGGGTGAGGCGGCTCTTGGCCCGCTGTTCGCTATTGGGGTTGATGATATACTTGCCGTCCACCATGCCCACCGCCACTGCGCCGGTGGGGCCCATAAAGGGCGCTTCGCTGATGGAGAGGGCAATGGAGCTGCCCAGCATGGCCAAAATATCCGGCTGCACGTCCTGATCCACGGACAACACCGTGGCGATCACCTGGATGTCGTTATAAAAGCCCTTGGGGAACAGGGGCCGCAGGGGCCGGTCGATGAGCCTGTCCGTCAGGATGGCCTTTTCGCTGGGACGGCCTTCCCGCTTGATGAAACCGCCGGGGATCTTGCCCACGGAGTACATCTTCTCTTCAAATTCGATGCTCAGGGGCAAAAAATCCACCCCGTCCCGGGGCGCCTTTGCCACCGTGGCGCATACCAGCACCACCGTATCCCCGCAGCGGACCAGGGCGCTACCTCCTGCTTGTTCCGCATACTTGCCTGTGATCACGGACAGGGTGCGGCCTGCCAGCTCCATTGAAAAATTACCTTGCATGTGTTTCTCCTTTTTCCTTATCTACCAATCTTCATTATCCCTCGTATTATACAATATGATAAGAAAAAAAGCACGCCTTTTTTTGCCATTTCCCTCGGGTTTTCCCCGGGTCGCCTCCGTTTTTCACCGCCAGCTTTGGAGCTTGGATTGGCTGCCGGTACAAATGAGCATAATCATTCACAGACCTGCATTACAATGCAGGTATCAGGCTGTCGAAAAAGTGGCTTGCGCCACTTTTTCGAGGTTTTCATAGCTCCCTTGCGCCTACGGCGCGGCCAGGGAGCTATGCAAGGAAACCCTTGCTACGCAAGGCTTTTTGCGGATTTGACGCGCATGTCGCCAAATCCGATTATAGCCTCCGGGGGCTGCGGCCCCCGAGCCCCCAGGGGTTTCTCGACAAGCTGAGACCTGCATTACAATGCAGGTATTCATTGGGCGAAATTTATGTTATTATGTATATAATAATATCGTATCGTTGAGGATCTTGCTATGCGACAGTTTATTGCGCTGATCTTGGCGCTGGTCATGGTTTTTGCCCTGTTGCCCGCCGGTATATCCCTTGCGGACAGCTCGTATGACACCATCCGCGTCAAACTCTCCACCAATAACGCCACCGCTTTATCCATCTATGTTTCTGGTGAATACTTTATCCAGGAAAATGGGGCTTCCTTTTCCGGGGGCACATTAACCGTCCGCTCCAATCTGGACGGTACCCTAACCCTGTATCACAGCAGCCTGGGCAGCCTATATACTGGCGTTAGCCTGCACCTGATGCGGGCCAAAATGGACAAGAGCGCCGGATATTTGCAGCTCAACGGCTACCGGTACCTGGGGCATTTCTACATCGCCCCCCTGTCCTCCGGGTATTTACGGGTCATTAACGAAGTTCCCCTGGCCCATTACCTCTACGGGGTGGTGGCCTATGAAATGAGCGATTCCTTCCCCATGGAGGCCCTCAAGGCCCAGGCCATTGCCGCCAAGTGTTACGCCCTTTCCCTGCGCTCCAGCGGGGATTACGACATCGGGGATACCTCCAGCGACCAGGTATACCGGGGCTATTATGCCGGCTATTCCAACGTGATCGCCGCGGTGGATTCCACCATCCAGGAGGTCCTCACCGTAAACGGCAAGCTATTATGCACCTACTATGCTGCCAGCAATGGCGGCGAGACCATGCTGCCCAGCCAAGCCTGGAGCGGCAGGAGCAGCAGCGGCTATGCCGTGGTACAGGACCCCTACGACCTGCGCAATGTATACGCCAAAAAGGAAACCGTAACCGTTCCCTTGAACCGGGGCGGCTCCATCAGCCAGGGCTTGTGGAACCTTTTGCTCACCAAGGCCAGCGCCGCCACCGGCCAAAGCTGCACCGCCCTATACAATGTGGCCCAATTCAGCCTCCACACCCCCCGCTTTTCCGGACAAACCCGGAATATGACCGCAGGGACTGCCGTAGTATCCGTATATACGGCAGGGAATACCCTGCTGGAAAACATCACCGTCAACTTTACCACCCAAGAATTGGAAGCCTACCAGGTCGTCTTGGATAGCTCCCTTCGGATCTTCTGGGGGGAGCAGGCCGCAGACGGCAGCGCCTATTACATCTACCATCTGCGCTACGGCCACGGGGTCGGCCTAAGCCAGCGAGGCGCCCAGCAGGCAGCCAGCGAAGGCTTATCCTACCGGGATATCCTGAAATTTTACTATCCTGGGGCCACCCTATCCACCATCTCCGTCCAGATGCCCGCCGATCCGGCCCGGCCCGACGCCTCCCAGCCTGCCGGCGACTATGTGCTCGCCCGTACCACCGGCGGAGTCAACCTGCGGGTAGGCCCGGGGGTCACCTATACTTCTTTGGGCGTGATCCCCGCTGACGCCCAGCTTCAGGTATTCAGCCGGGAAGGCGGCTGGGCCCGGGTGGCCTACGGCAGCTATGCGGGATATGTGTCCGAGGATTACATCGCCTATGACAATGGCTATCCCCCGAATTCCGGCGCTACGCCTTCCCCCTCCGCTTCCCCCGCCCCTTCCCCCACGCCCGAAGGGTCTGCGGCCCCGGGGGTCATCGCCTATGGCCAAGTCACCGGCCAAGGGGTGAATTTCCGCACCGGCCCCAGCACCCTCTATGAAAGCCTGTGCAAGCTGGACCGGAACACGCCCCTTTCCATCTATGGCCAGGAAAACGGTTGGTATCGGGCCCAGGCCAACGGCCAAAACGGGTATATCATCGGCAGCTATGTGCGCATCACCGGCTATCCCGCCTATGTGCCGGAAGTGGATACCCCCTTGCAGCCTTCCCTGCCCCTTTCCACCCCCAGCCCATCGGCCCAACCCACCGCCACCCCCGATGTTTCCAGCGGCTATACCGCCGTGGAGACCGGCTTGCTCAACGCCGGCGGCGTAAACTTCCGCAAGGGGCCGGATACCAGCTTTGCCAGCTATGGCAAGCTGGATAAAAATACCGGCGTATTCGTCCTGGGCCGGGATGGGGATTGGTATTACGTGCAGATCGGCCAAACCAAAGGCTACGTATACGATAGCTATATCACCATCACCGGCACCGCCCGGATCGATAGCCAGGGCAATGTGGAGGGGGCGCCGCCCCAAGGCAGCACCGGCCTTGGCAAGACCACGGGCAACGTCTATCTGCGTCAAGGCCCGGGCACCAGCCATGAAGCGCTGGATATCCTCCGCAAGGGCGCAGAGGTGATCCTCTACGAAATGGAATCCGGCTGGTACAAGGTAAAGCTAGAGGACGGCACGGCGGGCTATGTAAGTTCCAAGTATATCACCGTCACCCAAAGCTATAACGACGCCATGGAGGATCTGTTCCAGCCCGACGAGCCTTCCAAGCCCCAAAGCACCGGCAAAGGCGTCACCACCACCGACGTAAACTTCCGGGAGGGCCCTTCCACCAGCCACAAAAAGCTGGGCCGCATCCCGGAAGGGGCATCCTTGATCCTTTACGGCCAGGACGGGGACTGGCAGCAAGTAGAATATAATGGGATCATGGGCTATGTTTACGGCAAATACGTAAAAAAGACCAGCGCAGACCAGCAGGAGACCGTGGGCACACCGGATACGCCGGTTTCCAGCTCCACCGTGCGTCTGGCCCAGGGGAGCGCAGGCGGCAAGGTGAACTTCCGCAAGGCCCCCAGCACCCAGGCCGAAAAGATCCAGCTGCTCTCCAAGGGCACGGAATTGCAGATCCTTGGCCAATGGGACGAGTGGTATTACGTGCTGTATAAAGGCCAGGCAGGCTTTGCCTTCAAGGATTATATCCGGGTGGAAAGCCAGGGGGATGCGGGCATTCCCCAGGTTAACGCCAACATCCAGCCCCGGGCCTGCACCACCTCCGCCCAGGTGAACCTACGGGCCGGCGCCAATACGGACAGCGCTGTGATCAAACTGCTGGATCGTCGCAGCGAGATCACGGTATACTATGTGCAGGGGGATTGGTGCCTGGCAAATTATCAGGGGACCTTAGGGTATGTGTTTAGCGAATATGTGAATTTTGGTTGATGGGCGGCCCCTAGGCCAAAGGAAAGGAGCATTATCAATATGAAGCGAGGCATTTCCCTAGCGCTTATGGTTTGGGTCGTCCTGTGCCTTTTATCCGGCTGCGGCGGGAACGTGCGGAATGTGGAACGGCTCTACGCCCCGTCTTCCCTGTATTCCCAAGAGGAGATAGACGCCGCCATGGACGTGGCCATCCGGTACTTTAAAAAGGAATTCTCCGGCTGCACCCTAACCCAGATCCAGTATCCTGGCGACGATGCGGAAGCCTTTGCCCACTGGGCCGACCAATGCGAAAAGGACCAGGCCATTATCCTCACCTCCTCCTTCACCGTAGACGCGTCCGGGGGGGACGGTTCCCTCAATCCCAACAGCACCTACACCGGCTGGAATTGGATCTTGGTGCGGGACGGCGCAGGCCGTTGGGAACATGCAGATCACGGCTATTGAGGTTTCCGCCTTCGCCTTGCAACGCCAGCGCCCCACCTGGGGCCTGGCGTTTCGTTTACCTCCGGCGCAAAGGCGGCGGCTGTTTGCCGCCTGTCCCATGCGTACAAATTCCCAGGCGTATCCAAAAAGAGACGCCTATGCGTCTCCTTCCATTATATTATACGGCAGCCCTATACAGCCAAGTTGCCGCGCCAGCAAAAAGCGGATACCCTGAAAGCATCCGCGCCTGCCGTCCAAAGCTCGCTATCCCCATATTGGGAAGCGTACTTTTATAGGGCCCTTCCCATGCAAACGCATCCTCCCATTTTTACCCTTGGGGCTGGGCGTCTGCTTCGTCCGCCTGGGACGCATCCACAGGTAAACCGTATTTCTTGCGCAGATTGTCTACAAACCGGAGTTCGGTCTGGGTCACGGCGCTCAGATAGTTTTGTAGGAAAAGGATATCCGAAAAGCAATCCGGGTATTCGATCAAGCCTTCGCAAATGGTGGCAAGCTGCGAGCGGGCAGATAAAGCCTTCCGTCTCGTTTGCAGGATGCGATCGATATCCTGGGTGGACAGTAGGGAGAAAAAAGCCACCCGTAAATAGAAATTATCGTTTAAATGGGCCTCCTTTAAGGGAAAGTCCCGCAATTTTTCAACAAACCGTTGCCGGCCGGCGTCGGTTATTTCATATACCTTACGGGCCGGCCTATCGCTTTGGGTCTCGGAACGCACGGTAACCAAGCCCTCGTCTGTAAATTTTTTTAAAAGCGGATAGATCTTGTTATTATTGGGATTTAACACCTTTTGGTGCCGCTTAAATTCATAGCCATAGCAAGGTTTCAGCATCAGGTTCGCAAGCACCAATATTTCAAACATAGCCTATCCACTTCCTCCTTGGCCGCCCCCTGCGAAGGGGGCGTTAACTTTCTATTTGAATTACACCGTTTTCGCACGCCCGCACGCATAGGCCGCAAGCAGTGCATTTGGTAGCAAAAATATTGTCGTGGCTCTTGCAGATCACATCCGCGGGACAAATATCCGCGCATGCCAAACACCCGATGCACGCTTTGCGGTCAATCATGTACACTCCCTGGGGATTTTGCCGGATCGCTTCCATGGGACATACGTCTGCACATTTGCCGCATTGGGTGCAGACCCGGATCTGGGCATCCATGATCCGAATACAGGAATACTCCCGATCCTCGGTTTTATAATATGCCTTGGCGCAAGCCCGCTCGCAGCTGCCACAGCCGGTACAGTTCTGTATGTTTTTTACAATGAGCCGTTTCATGGATTTATCCTCCATCTATCCAACGATATTATAGCATAAACCAAAGGACCAACACAACCGGATTCCAGCGGGCGGCGCCTTCCCCAGCCGCGCCTGGTGGGGAAAGGGCCGCCCGCTGGCCTTGGCTATTTTTACACATGGGCCAATTGTAAGGCGCGCCCGGGAAAGGGGGCCGGCCCTACCAGGGCAGGCGAGGCAAAAGCAGGCGCGCCCCAGCCTGGCTTGGGCCGAACCCTGGCTACAAGATTACGCCGCAGGGCTGGCGGGGTTTTGGGCCCGCAGCTCTTCCATATATTTTTCCGTAAGGGGATAAAGCATGAATAGCACCGCAGACACCAGGGAGAGTCCGCCAATGCCCCAAATATATAGGCCCTTCAGGCCGGCGATGCCGGCTTCCGTCACTGCAGCTGTGTCAAAGCCCACCAGCACCATGCCGTAAGAGGCCAAAGCTGCGCCTACCACGGAGGACAATTGGATGGCCATACCGCCGATGGAGAATACCAGGCCCCTTGCCTGGGCGCCGTTGGTAATGGAGTTATATTCCCCGATATCCGCCATGCACACAGGGATCAGGGTGGAAGAGAAGATGCCCAGGAACTGGAATACGCACATTAAAACGATAAAAGCAACTGCGTTGGTGCCGGTAAAGAGCAGGCCAAACACGCAAATGGCGGATAGGGCCGTGGTATATACAAAGGTAGACCGTTTGCCGATCTTCTTTGCCAGAGGCTGCACCAACAGGGCCCCAAAGAAGGAAATGGCATAGACCAGCAGCATATAAATCTGGGCCAGGTCTGCATTCCCCAATACGTATTGCAGATAGAAGGCCAACAGGGTGCCCATCACCGTCAGCACCGCGCAGCGGAACACGGCGCACAGGATGAAGATCAGCATGGGGCGGGTCTTGATGGTATTGATGAAATCCTTGCCGCGCATTTTCTGCGCCGCAGCCTTAGCCTGGGTCTTGGTCTCCACCGCCGCAGGCATATTGTCGTATTTTTTAGTGATCATGCTGACCAGCACGAAGCACAATAGGGCAATGATACCAAATACCCCGTTTACGGTGGTATAGCCCATGGGATCGATCATCCCGTCTATGGTAAAGGCAGCCAGGATCGCCGTGGCAATAAAGGAGAAAATGACCCTGGCAATGGTGCCTTCCTGGGAGGCGGCGGCTGTGAGGCCTACCTTATCGATGGGATGGGAGCAGATGGGGTCCATCAGGGCACGCCAGCTGGACCAGGAAGCAGAGTACCCCAACCAATAGATGAAGAAGAAGAAACAAAATACGATGGCATATGGGCCAGGTTCCATGTCAAACCGATAGAACAACAAGGTGCCCCCCACAAAATAGAGAACGCCGCCTAAAACCATCCAACCCCGGAATTTGCTGCCTTTTAGCTTAATGGAATCGATCAGCGTGCCGGCAATGGGCATGCCGAATACCTTGATGACCGTGGTGGCTGTGGTCACCGTGGCGGCTAAGGTCATGCTCAGCCCCGCCACATTGGTCAAGTAAAAGGTCAGATAGTAGGTTATGTAGGTGAGCAAAAAGTTTAGTCCAAATTCGCCAAGGCCATAGCCGTAGCGCAGCCCAAAGGAGAGCGTAGACTTTTTCTTGGTTTCCATCTTGTTTTGATTCCTTTCTGAATTTTTATATTTTCGTATGGATACCCTATGAAATGCATGTATGCCGCCAGGGCTATGGCGTTTTTTCTATCGGCTGCGGTGAAAAAGTCACCCCCTCCTGGGAAGACGGAAAGGATCTTCCCCATGCTGGCGGTGTGGGATTGGCTGGTGTGGACCTGTTTCTATATATGTTATAATTAACATATAAATTCTATAACATATGGTGTGCAATGTCAATAGTGCCAGCAAGTGGTTTCCACCCTGGGATGGAGCAGGCCGCGGTGAAATGGCCTAACCTTCGGGCATCGGCTATAAGCCTTCCCCGCAAAAAAGAAATGTGCGTCCCGATTTTTCCAACGCCATCCCGTTCCCAGGGGCCTTTCCAACCCAGGCCAAGGGGGCCAGCAGCGTTTAACCCGTAAGCGTTTGCGGGGCTGGGCGCCGTGAGCCGGCGGGGAATCCCCATGGGCATCCATGGCCCGCAGCCCCCTCAGCCGATAGATCCCCGATGGGGTGGCCTACTGGGACGGGAGGGGGCCGATCCCGCCGGCACCGATCACAACGCCCGGGTGATGTGGGCAATGCCCATCCCTCGTCCAGGAATACGCTGGGGCTCGGCCCGGTGTAGATAGCCTGCCGAGCCGGTTCGCAACCAGGGGATCGGGCCACAGCAACCTATGGGGAGCGGTGCTGGCCGGCGGGGCGCAGCGGCCCTGGCAGCGATGGAAGCAGCGGATAGGCATCCCCTGCCGCAACGGCTAGGGGATGCCTCTGCCGCCGATTCATGTTCCATCGCCCATGCAGGCATTGCCCGGCCTGGGCCAAATTGCGCCCTTTCCCCGGCCTGGAGCGATCCCCCCAGGGCCTATCCGCCAATGATCAACGGAAAGATCTCCAGCTCGTCCCCATCGTTTAATAAATGGGAGGCCGCATCATCTATGCTACGGATCACCTGGCCGTTGAGCCGGCATACCACCGCCTCCTCCCCATATGGGGAATACCGGCGCAGCGCTTCTTCCAGGTTGGAATTTGCCGGCATTTGCTTTTGCTGGCCGCAAACCTTTATGCAGATCCCATTCATTCTTTCACCTCATTTGTCTTTTGCGCCTGGGGGGCGGCAGCCGGCGTGGGAGGCGTTGGGGGCGTGGGCAACGGGCCGTTTTGGATGCTCCAGAAGGGGCTCTTGGTGGCTTCGTGGGGCTCCGAATACATGAAATTGTCCTTGCCGCCATAGAACCGGTCGTTTTCATGTACGATGCCCGCCTTTGCGTTAAAGGCATATTCCAATTGCAAAATCTCCATGCCGTTCCGCTGGATCATGCCCACATCGGGGCCTTCCTCCATGCCCGCTAAGATCCCCGCCATCCTGGCGATGGCCGGGCGGGCTTCCTTGCTGAAATTCACCGCAGACCAGGAAAATAGGCACATGAAACAATCGCACGTGCAATTTACTGCCAGGGAATAGTCCGCCTGTTGTTCAGGCGTCATGGTAGGAATATACGTTGCAGCGGAACCGGAGGTGTGGTCCGCCCCCATGGGGCCCCGCTCCCAGGTTAGGCCATAGCCCCGGATCACCCGGGGATCATAGGCTGCAAACGCCTGGCGTTTGGATACGGGCACCCGTTTCCTACCCGGCTGTTGCGGTACCCCCAGGGCGTCTGCAACGGCGGCACAGCCATCCTTTAATACGTTCCCCCAGCGGGAATTCGGGGCAAACATATTCCGTACCAAGTCAATGGCCCCTTCCCCATCCCCAAAAGCCAACACCCCTTGGTCCATCATGACCCCCAGGGCGCAGCCGATATCAATGGTGTCCATGCCCATATCGTCGCATAGTCGATCCAGGGTGCAGATAATGTCCGTATCGAACACCCCGATATTGGAGCCGCACAAGGCTACGGTTTCATATTCGATGCCCGCGGAAAGATAATTGCCGTTTTTATCGCAGTATTCGTTGGAGCAACGCACAATACACCCCGGTTGACAAGGGATGGTGCTATGGCCCCCTTGCTCGATCAGATTCTTCCGCCATTGCTGGGTCCCGATCCGCTCCCAACCAGGCGTAAACTTGCCATTGAAGTTGTTCCAGGGAAGTGCCCCCATTTTGCCGGTGGTATCCACCCCCGCCGCCGAGCCATAGGCCGGCATGGTCTGGCCGGTAAGGGGATTGGTTTTTATGGCCTCCACGATCTTTTTATTCAGTGCCCGGAACTCTTCATCCGCTTTGGGGGGCAGCTTCACATAATATGGATTGTCCGAATGTTCAATTACCACAGCTTTCAGCCGCTTGCTCCCCATCACCGCGCCCATGCCGCCCCGGGCCGCCGCCCGGCAAGGCAGGCCAGAATTCATCTCCGTCACCATGATGGAGGAGACAAGGCCCAGGTGCTCTCCAGCCGTACCGATGGCGGCAATGGCGATCCGGTCATTATATGTTTTGCGAAACGCTTGGCCCACCGGATAGGTGTTCATGCCCATATAGGCTGCCGCGTCTACCAGGCTGGGGTTCCCCTCTTTATCGATGTAGAGATAAACCCAGTCTGGGGACTGCCCTTCAAACAGGATGATCTTAATTTGGTGATCCGTCATGCGGCGGGCAAAGGTGCCGCCGGAGTTGGATTCTTTAATGCCCCCGGTCAGCGGGCTCTTTGCGCCGATGGAAAGCCGGTTGCTGGTGGTTAAAATGGTGCCGGAAAAATACCCCGTGGCAAAAATCAGCGGATTATCCGGCCCCAACGCATCGCACAGCGGATCGCAATAGTCGGTTAAAAACCTTGCGATGAGGCCTCGCCCGCCAAAAAAGCCATAATCCTCTTGGTGAAACGCTTCTTCCCGAATCGTATGGTCGGTTAGGTTGACCTTGATGATGCGCATGATGCTCCCTCCGTAATTGCAAATGTCGATAAGGATAAGGAAATATTATGTTATTTTTAACATATCTATATTATAGAAAACTTTAGGGTGTTCTGTCAACGCACTTTGCAAAGGCAGCTATCCTTTGCTTTGGATAAGGTTTAAAAAAGGAATGCTAAATTTTTTTCATTTAAAAAGATAAATAATCATTTATTTTTAATTGATATATATAAAAATTTTATTTATTTAATCTATTATAAGTTATTTCTTACTTATGTTAAATATATCCTAGCTAAATTTTGGAAAAAGACTAGGGTAAATTTTTTCAGCCCGCGTTCCCCCAGGCTAGCGGTTATAGAAAAAGATTCGATATTCTGGGAAATTTGGGGCTTTTTATGAGAATTCAGCAATATTTTTCTATTCCTTTAGGGACAGATTGACAGGGAAATGGGAAGCACGTATAATATCCTGTATGGCTTCCTGTGGTCTAGTATTCCTGGAGAGAGATCACGGCAAGACCCCATATTGGTCGAATTTGAAAGTGGTGGACGAGCCCCTTGCAAATCCTGTTGTGCCGGATCTTTTCCTGTTGCATCAGATTTCCAGGAGGCTAATTTTTATTTCGGAGGAAAAACTTATGAAAAAACTTCTCGTTTGGCTGCTCTTGCTGGCTATGACCCTTAGCCTGTTTGCAGGTTGTTCCAGCCAGGAGGCGGTCACGGAACAGCCCGCCGCTACGGAGCCCGCAGAGGAGGCGCCTGTAGAAGAAACGCCCGCACAAGAGACTGCTGCTCCCGAGGAAACCGAGGCCCCTGCTGCCGCTCTGCAAACCGTGATCCTCAAGGAGCAGGATGACAGCATGATCAACACCTACACCTTGATCGCGGTCAATCCGGAAGCGCCCTTCACCGATGCGGATGGCAATGCGGTTTCCGATGTGGCCATCAATACCGCCGGCGCCCAGGCGCTGATCCAGTGGTTCCTGTCCGAGGAGGGCATTTCCCTGGCCGGCTCCTATGGGCAAGAAGAGTATGGGGATAGCCTGTTCTACATTCTGGAAGGCGCGCCCACCTATGAAGGGGAAATTGCTCCCGCCACGGAAGAGACCAAGGTCATCCGTCTATCCACCACCACTTCCGTCAACGACTCCGGCCTGCTCGGTTGCCTGCTGCCTGTATTCGAAGAGGAATACGGCTATACGGTAGAGGTCCAATCCGCCGGTACCGGCAAGGCCATCGCCGCCGCCCAATATGGCAATGCGGATCTGATCCTGGTGCATGCCAAGAGCCAGGAAGAGGATTTTGTTAACGCGGGCTACGCCTACACCCTGGAGGGCTTTGACTCCCCGCGGCTTTCCTTCCTGTACAACTATTTTGTACTTTGCGGCCCTGAATCCGATCCTGCCGGCGTAAAGGATGCTGCCACCGTGTTGGATGCCTTTGCCGCCATTGCGGAAGGCAAATATCCCTTTATCTCCCGTGGCGATGGCTCCGGTACCCATACCAAAGAGCTGTCCCTCTGGCCGGAAGAGCTGGGCATCACCGCTGAGCCGGAAAGCTTTGTAGATTATACCGATTGGTACACCTCCGCCAATGCCGGCATGGGTTCCTGCCTGGTTATGGCTGAGGAAATGGGCGCCTATATCCTTACGGATAAGGCGACCTATCTCACCTTTGCTGCCAACGGCGGCGTAATGGATTGATTGAAAACGAGCCTAGGGCGGCCAACCTCTAGGGGGCGACCGCCCTAGCCCTTGGAAAGGCGCGAAACGATCGTGGATTTCCAGCCCAATATTTGGGCATGGCGAAAGGTCCTTGTGGGACAGGGGCCTTTGCGATTTGCATTCCGCAGTCCCTGCTGGATGAGAAAGTCCCCTATCGCCGCCATGGAAGAAAAAGCATCCTTTGCTTTGCCTAGCTTGTCAGGCAGCGCCCTTGCGTTCTGCCAGACGCCGGCGGCCGTTTTCCCCAAGGAGGCTGAACTGGATGAAGACTGCATTAGCTGAAGCCCTAAACCTAATTTTAGAAGGCGACCTTGAGCTGTTAAACATCCTTTCCACCACAGCGAAAATGAGCCTTACGAGCTCCATTCTGGCCCTGCTCATCGGCGTACCCCTAGGGATCTGGCTGGGGGCAACCCGGTTTCGCTTTCGCCAGGTTTTGGTGGTCTATAACCGCACCATGATGGGTATGCCGCCCGTGGTTTGCGGTTTACTTTTTTATATGCTCTTTTCCGGCGTGGGGCCTTTTGGTTCGTGGAAGCTGCTGTTTACGGTAAAGCTGATGATCATTGCTCAGGTTGTGTTGATTGTCCCATTGGTGGTCAGCAACATGGAAACCCACGTTTCCAGCATCATTGGCCCCATCCAAGAAACTGCCCAAGGGTTGCAACTGAGCCATTTCAAAACCTTTTTGCTGCTGATGAACGAAAGCACCTACCAAATTTTTTCCACTTATTTACTGGCCTTTGCAAGAGCAGTAGCGGAAGTAGGGGCGGTCTCCATGGTGGGCGGCGCCATTGCATGGAAGACCAATGTTATGACCACGGCCATTATGCTTTATACCAATCGAGGGGACTTTTCCCTGGGAATAGCCTTAGGTTTGATCCTGATGGTCATCTCTATGTGCATCAACGCATCGATCACCCTGGTGCAAAGGAGGCTAAGCAAGTGATAACCCCGCCGGCCAAAAAGTCATATAATCGACGTCTGGTGCTGGATTTGCCCCCATTGCCCTTGGAAGCCGGCCACATCACTGCGGTGATCGGCGCGAATGGCAGTGGGAAAACCACATTTGCACGGCTTTTAGCCGGCATTATCCCTTCGGATACCCAGGCGCGGCTTTTGCCCGGGGGGATCCGCGTGGGATATCTACCCCAGCATCCCTATGCTTTTCATATGCAGGTACGGAAAAATATACTGTTAAGCAAAGGGGATCGGGAACAATGCCAGCAGCTTATGGCAGCGTTGCAAATTCAGCATCTGGCTAAGCAACAAGCCCCGAAGCTCTCGGGGGGCGAAACCGCGCGCATGGCCCTGGCCAGGCTGTTGATGCAATCCTTTGATTTATTGATCTTGGACGAGCCTACTGCTTCCATGGATATCGCCTCCACCATCCTGGCAGAGACTTTGATCCGGGATTATTGCAAACGGCAAGGCTGTCCCGTAGTTATGATCTCCCACGGCCTGGGGCAAGTGCAGCGCATTGCAGATGACGTGCTGGTTCTTCATGAAGGCTGCCTGGCGGAAATGGGCCCTGCTTCCCAGGTGCTAAACGCCCCTACAGACCCTCGGACCCAACAGTTTTTAGCCTTTTATCGGGGGTGAAACAACGGGGATTGCCTGCGCAAGTTCCTTCGATATATCTACCAAACAGTATGACCACTGAGAAAAAAGCGTGCTGACCTTTTTCGGTGCACGCTTTTTGGTAATATCAAGCTTTGGAAGGCCGGCCAAATGAGAGTCTTACGGCAGTCAAGTCTCCATCTGCTTCCCCATAAAATGGGCGGCTGTTTCGCATAGCTTGCGTTCCACTTCCCCCATGGTTTCCACTTCCCGGCTAATCATAAGCACCGCGCCAATAGCGTCTCCGCCTGCCAAAATTGGCACCACCACCCCAGACTGGTATACGCCATTGTCCCCGCTAAACAAGGGGATCATATTTCCCTGGGCCCGGCTGAAGGTGCCACGCTCCCGGGTTTTCATCAGCCGCTCCACCTCTTCGCTGATGGGTTTATCCATTAACTCCCGTTTGCTTCCTCCCGCCACTGCAATGACTGCGTCCTTGTCGCAGATCACCGCCGTATGACCTAACGCTTGATACAGGGATTCCGCATATTCCTTGGCAAAATCTCCCAATTCTCCAATAGGAGAGTACTTTTTTAGAATCACCTCTCCATCGCGATCGGTAAATATTTCCAGGGGATCGCCTTCGCGGATACGAAGAGTCCTGCGAATTTCCTTGGGAATGACCACCCGGCCAAGTTCGTCGATGCGTCTTACGATGCCTGTTGCTTTCAATGCCCTATTCCTCCTGTATTGTGGTTCTGTTGGCTGTAGCACTAGTATTTGTAAGCCGGCCGGATGTATGCGGGGAATTCTGTGGTGTTTTTTGCCATGCTTTGGCACAGCTTACGCCTGTTTTTGCGCATATGGCAAGCCCCCAAGGCCGCTCTGCCCGGGGGCTTATCCATATCCCTTTTTTAAGGGTTTTATGCTACTCCAGTGTCACCGCTGGGATCCTTAGCAGATCCGCCACCTTATTCAGCAGGCTTGCATTATGGCCCACGCTCATGGCAAAATGATGGGTAGGCGCTTCAGCAAACCAGGCGTCCATGTAGCTGTCCGGGTCCCGTTTGAACCGGACCGGCGTCTGGGTATTGCCAATGGTCATAATGGGGCCGTCGGTGGACTCCGCCTCGGTGATGATAAACTTCAGCTTACCATCGATGGTCTGGGTGCAGTTCAGGTTGGTGATGGGGCCGGCCTTGACCTTGGCCTCCACGGATACGCCAGTGCCCTGCTTGCCATGGTATAGGCCCATGCCCCGCAAAAACGGCTTGCTACGGGCGATCTCCAAATGGAAGGGGCCATCATGGCCCAATAGGATTACCCCATCCTCGTAGTCCGTCACCACGATTTCACAGAAGCTGCCGCCCTTCCCCAGGATATCGCAAATCTTCATAGCCAGGGCTGTTTTCAGGTCTCCTTCCCCCGCGCAGGGGATACCGGCTGCCGTCAACAGGGAGTGCCCCACGATAAAGCCGCCCTGCACATCCTCATAATGGCCGCCAGGCGCCCCATGGTAATAGTAGGCCAGCGCGTCCAGATGGAATGCCTGCACCAGCTTCTCCTGGGCGCAAGCCACCCTGGCGGACCAGTCCAGCTGGGCTTGGGTGGGTTTGCTGGCCAAGGGGTCTGCTGCCTGGTCGTCGGTGATCAGGAAAAAGCCTTCGATCTCCTGTCGTTTTGCCGCCACCTCTTCATCGGTGACCTGCTGGAGCTGCTGCTCCAGGTCGCACATCTCCAGCACCTGCAAATGGGCGCCGGTTTGGGCGGAAAACATAGTAAAATCCGAATACAGGTCCAACATACCCCCATAGGTATTCCCTAGGAAGCCAAACCGGGCGCCCTTTAGGTTCCGCTTTACTTTGGCGGCCTGCACCCATTCTTCAATTTGCTTCCAGGCCCGCTTTGCCTCCGGCCGGTCCGCGGTGTTTTCTTCCGTCAGGGAGATCTCTGGGGTGTAGTCCAACCCCAATAGCCCGTTCACCACCCGATATGGGATACCGGCACGGTTAAATGCATTGGCCACTTCCGGCGCCGGGCATGCGCCGCAATGGGCCAACCATTCTCCGGTGGTGGTGCGGGCATAATCGATCCGAGGGGCAGGCTGTAAATTCAATACTACAACCGGCGCCGGGCAAAGCTGATGTACCGGAAGGATGCTGGCGCTGGTACAATAGGTGGCGGAATGGCTGAAGATCAGATCCACGTCCGCCTTGGAAAAATAATCCCCTGCTGCGCT
This sequence comes from uncultured Eubacteriales bacterium, assembly GCA_900543475.1. Lineage (GTDB taxonomy): Bacteria > Bacillota > Clostridia > Christensenellales > CAG-138 > Pelethousia > Pelethousia gallinarum. The sequence continues at coordinate 45,411 of UQRU01000002.1, read as the reverse complement.
GCCCGCCTGCTCGCAATCCACCAGGCCATAGTTGAATACCTGTGCGCCGCAGGCTTCCAGGCGCTTTGCGATGAACTCCCCATATTCCGCCAGTCGCTCCCGAAGGCCGGGGAACTGGGTCCAATACGCCTTGAGTCCCATGCTGTACAGGCCGATCCGCGGCTTTTTATATTCGATATGACGCATTTCGCTCATCCTCTCATTCATCCGATTGTTTTGCGCCTTTGGCGCGGCAAGTGATTTGATCGTTTACTATATCAATCCAAATGGAATACTGGCTCCAGGTCTATGCATACCGGGCTATTATCCGGGTTGGTTTCCATAATATCCGCCATAAAATCCCACCATTTCCGGTTGATGGGGGTGTCTGCCGACTTGGCCCATAGGGCCGGGTCCTCGATCTCGATATAGCCAAAGAGTAGGTTGGTATCCTTATCCCAAAAAATGCTGTAATTCTTGCCACCATATTGATGGATCATTTCTTTCATCTCTGGCCACAGCTGATTATGCCGCTTTTCATATTCCGCTGCCTGGCCTTCATAAAGCTTCATTTTGAACCCTTTGATCATGGTTTTTCTCCTTATTCCCGCCCGTTTTTCCGGGTTTTTGCAAAAGGAGGGGCAAGGGCAGATGCCCTTGCCCCATATGGTCGCGAATGTATCTATTTACAGGTTTCGCAATGGCGCATCAATACACTTCTGCCCACTCGGCAATGTTGTCCGCCGTGAACTCGAAGGGAGGTCCAACGATGACTTGGGGGGTGTACACGCCAACGCTCTCGTCCTTTTCAATGACCTCATAGGTGCTGCCATTGCCAGCGGTATAGGTCTCGCCCACCGCGCCGGTGGTGGCGCCGTCGATGAAGGCCTGGATGGCATAAGCCGCGCAAGCGCCCACATCAATGGGATTCCACAGATACATATACGGGCAGGGCAGGCCTTCGCCAACATAGCCGTTCATCTCGGAGGGCAGGCCGAGGCCGGCAACTTTGATGGCGCTGCCGCTGTTCTGCACAGCCTGGGCGCAAGCCAGGATACCCACGGTGGTGGGGCAGCAGATGACCTTCAGGTCGGGATAGTTGGTCATGAGGGATTCGGTCTCGTCATAGGACTTCTGGGACTCGTCGTCGCCATATACGGTGACCACCCACTCCAGGTTCTCATACTTGGCGTCGCCCGCAATGATCTGCTCCATGGCCGCGATCCAGGAATTCTGGTTGGTGGCGGTGGAGGTGGCGGACAGTACGGCAAACTGGCCTTCGCCGCCGGTCATGTCATAGATGGAATCCACCAGTACCTGGCCCACTTCCGTGACGCCCGCCTGGTTGACGAACAGCTGGCTGCCCTTGGCATCGGAATCCAGGGTCACCACCACGATGCCGCTATCGCGGGCGGCCTGCAAGGTGCTCTCCAGGGCTTCCGCATCGTTGGCCGCAACCGCGATGCCGTCAACGCCCTGGGCTACCAGATTGTTGATCACGGTGATCTGGGCTTCAGCGGAGGTATCTTCCGGATACTGAACGATGCTGGTTACGCCCAGGGCCGCGCAGGCCTCTTCAAAGCCGGAGGCTTCCCGCTCATTGTAGGGGTTGCCTGCGGACTTGGGGACGATGGCAAAGGTCAAATCGGACGCAGCGGCTTCCTCGGCAGGCGCCTCTTCGGCAGGGGCTTCCTCGGCGGGAGCTTCCTCAGCAGGGGCTTCCGCAGCGGGGGCTTCTTCCGTAGCGGCAGGTGTGGAACTACAGGCCACCATGGAGAGCATCAGGGCCGCAACCAGCAGCAAACTCAACAGTTTCTTCATAGTTTTCCTTTTTCCTTTCGCTTTTTTTATTATGGACGCATAGGCGTTCACATCGATGGTTCTACAGGGGCATCCTGCTTCTTGGCCCGCTTGCGGAACAAGCGTTCCAGCCCCAGGTTAGGCAGCATGACCGCCAGGATCAGCATGGCGCCGATGATGATGCGAATGGTCTGGGTATTCACGTTGATCAATCCCAGGCCATAGCGCAGCAGGCCCACGATGAAGATGGCGATGATCACCCCGGGGAAGGTGCCCTTGCCGCCGGCAGTGGAAACGCCTCCCAGCACGCACATGGAGATGGCTTCCAGCTCATAGCCCTCCGCCACGTTGCTCTTTACCGATCCCATCCAGGAGCAGTAGAACACCGCCGCCAAGCCGCACATAAGCCCGGTTACGCTATAGGCGATCATCCGCACCCGGTGCACGTTCACCGCCGCGTATTCCGCCGCCAGCCGGTTGGTGCCCACGGCAAACATGTGCCGGCCATACACGGTCCGGTGCATGACCAGGCCGAACACCACCGCCAGCAGGCAGAACAGCAGGAACAGATACGGCACCACTCCCAACCGGGCCTCATACAGCTGACCAAACCAAGCTACATCCCGCATGCCCGAGGTAGAGGTATCCCCTAGGATCTTCATGGAGATGCCCCGGAATAGGGTCATGGTGGCTAAGGTGACGATCATGGGCGCCAGCTCTGGGAACTGGGTCAGGATCACGCCGTTTATTACCCCGCAGGCCAGTCCCACTGCCAGGGCAGCCAAGATCCCCAACACCGCCGAACCCGTTGCATTGTAGACGATGCCCAAGATGGTAGCCGCCAAACACACGGTGGAACCTACGGAAAGGTCGATCTCTCCCAGCAGGAGGATGTAGGCCATGGGCAGGGCTACCATACCCTTGACCAGGAAGCTGTTTACGTTGGTAAACAGGTTATAGGCGTTAAGGTAGTTGGGAGAGATGGCAATGTTCATGGCGTTTACCGCCAGGAACAGGAACACCAGCATGGTCTCCCAACGCAGGAGGATGGTTTTGGCTGTGACCTTGCGGGTCGCCTGGATGGTACGGCCGGATTTGTTAACGCTCATGGCTCAATGCCTCCCTTGCTTCCAAGGTCCGTTTGGTGATGCTCCGCTGGACCAGCACATTGATGATGATAGCCGCCAGGATGATGCCGCCTTTTAGCGCCTGCTGCCAGAAGGGGTCGATGCCCACCATGCTCAGGGATTTGCTGATGACCGCAATGGTCACCGCCCCTAAGAATACCCCCACCACGCTGCCCTGGCCGCCGCTCAGGCTCACACCGCCAATGACGCAGGCGGCAATGATGTCCATTTCCGAGCCGGTGGCCATATCGTTCTGGGCGGAGGCGTAATAGCCGGTATACATGGAGCCGCACAGGCCGGCAATGGCCCCGTTGATGGCGTAGACCAGGATCTTGATCCGGTCGATGGGAATACCGCTTACCTCAGCCGCCTCCACGTTGGAGCCTACCGCGTAGATCTGCCGGCCGATCCGGGTCCAGCGCAGGATGATGAAAAACACCACATAGACGCACAGGGTGATGCATACCAGGTTGTTGATCCCCAGGGTGGTACCCTGGGCAAAGGTCTTGAAATCCTGGAGCATGTAGGCGGTACCCACCCAGGTGCTGTCGGATACGAAGTAGGTCAGGCCCCGGTAGATATACATGAAACCCAGGGTGGCGATGATGGGGATGACCTTGCCTTTGGCGATGACCAGGCCGATGACGATGCCGCAAACCAGGCCCACCCCTGTGCTGAACAGGTAAACGGTGACCGCGTTTGGCAGGATCTCCGCCTTTTGCAAGAGGGCGGCGGACATGCCCGCCAGGGCCAAGGTAGCGCCTACGGAAATATCGATGCCCCCGATGAGCAGCACCAGCAGCATGCCCACGGACATGGTCATGGTGTAGGCGTAGTTTTTAAAGATGGAGTTGATCACGTTGGGGGTGAGGAAGTTGGAATTGCGCAGCTGGATCACCGCGCATAGCAGCGCCAGCACCAGGAATAGGCTGGCTTCCCGCACCCGGAGCAGCCGCTTGAGGGCTGTGACAAAGGATGATTTTTCCATGTTGGTTCCCTCCTTAGGCGGTTTGCCCGGTCCGGCTCTTGGACATGGCCAGCTCCAGGATCAGCTCCTGGCTGGCCTCCTTGCGATCCAGCTCGCCGGTCACCCGGCCGTCGCACATGACGAACACCCGGTCGCACATGCCCAGGATCTCCGGCATTTCCGAGGAGATCATCACGATGGCGTAGCCCTGCTGGGCCAGATCCCCCATGATTTCGTAAATGGCGGCTTTGGCGCCCACGTCTACGCCCTTTGTGGGTTCGTCCATGATGAGCACCTTCAGGTTGGAGGCCAGGATCTTGGCCACCACCACCTTTTGCTGGTTGCCGCCGGATAGGGAGCTGGCCTTATCAAACACGGATACCGCCTTGGTATCCACCCGCTCTGCCAGTTCCTTGGCCACTTGGTTGCTTACCTTGTCCCGGGTGAATACGCCCTTTTTCGCGTATTTGCGCAGCTCCGGCAAGGTGATGTTGCTGCCGATGCCCCAATCCAGGATCAGCCCCTGGAGCTGCCGGTCCTCCGGCAGCAGGCCGATGCCCAGCTCCATGGCGTCCGCAGGCCGATGAATGTGCACTTCCTTCCCTTCCAGGAAGATCTTGCCTTTGTTCTTTTTGGCGATGCCGAAGATGGTCTGGATCACCTCCGTGCGGCCGGCGCCCACCAGGCCCGTGAGGCCCACGATCTCGCCCTTGCGCACGCTAAAGGAGACGTCCCGGAAATAACCGGTGCGGCTTAAGCCTTCTACCCGCAGGATCTCCGGCCCTAACTCCACCGTGGGCTTGGGGAATAGGTCCTTGATCTCCCGGCCTACCATGGCGGTGATCAGCTCTCCATTGGTGATCTCGTCCACCTGATAGGTGCCGATGTATTCCGCGTCCCGGAAAACCGTCACCCGGTCTGCTAGGCGATACATATCTTCAAACCGATGGGAAATGAAAATGATGGACGCGCCCTCGTCCCGCAGCTTTTCCGTAATGCGATACAGTTCTTCGGACTCCTTCTTGGTAAGGGAGGCAGTGGGTTCGTCCATGATGATGATCCGGGCATGCATGGACAGAGCCTTGGCGATCTCCACCATCTGCTGCTGGGCCACGCTCAACGCGCCCATTAAGGTGGTGGAGCGGAAATCCGCATTCAACTCGTCCAGCAACGTCTGGGCGTCCCGGTGCATTTCCTTCCATTGGATCACGCCCCGGCGGACTTTTTCGTGGCCCATAAAGATGTTTTCCGTCACCGTAAGGTGGGGGTAGGCGGTCACATGCTGGTAGATAGCGGCAATGCCCGCCTGTTGGGCGTCCTTGGGATTGCGGAAGGACACCTGCTTCCCATCCAGGTACATAACGCCCTCCTCTGCCTTATGTACCCCCGTAATCACCTTGATAAAGGTGGATTTCCCCGCCCCATTTTCCCCCATTAGGGCATGGATCTCCCCGGGCAGCAGCTGAAAGTCCACCCGGTTCAAGGCTTTTACGCCTGGGAAGATCTTGGTGATCCCCCTGAGTTCTAATACATATTCCGCCACTTCCATCCTCCTCTCAGCTGACGGCTTCGCCCATGGCCGGCGTGTTTGGTCTTGCGCTTTCTATATGGGTCGGTCCTAATGAACAACACTATATTGCTTTTGTGAATAGATAAAGGTATTCTGTCGTGATTTTCTCCTGAATTTTGCGTCCGAAAAAATTACGATTATGCTAGCTTAAATATGTGCTGATATTCTGCCGAAAATCCGGCACATTAGATGCGATTCCTACGGTTGTCAAGGAATGTTTCGTGTGTTAAATTTATTATAGGGGCGCAAAATTGGCGTGTCATCACTCTTTATTGTTCTGTTATAATAGTATCTTGCTATTACCTAAAGGAGGTCCTTATGTCCCAGATCCACCTAAGCTATAAACTGGACCTAGCGCCGGAATCCACCTGGCTAACGGTAAACCCCACTGCCACCGCCAAAAGCAATCTAATTTATGTGCAGGAGCTGGGGGATTTTATTGCCGGGCCGGAATATTTTACCACCCGCCGCAACCTGCCCTCCTACCTGATCAAATACACCCTCAGCGGCGAGGGCATCATGGATTACAACGGCCAGACCTTCTCCATCCGATCCAGCCAAGCCTTGTTCATTGACTGCCAAAACTACCAATATTACCGCACCTCACCCCATACGGGGAACTGGCGCATGGTGTGGGTCCACTTTTACGGCGGCAGCGCCAAGCAATATTACGATCTTTTCCTCTCCCTAAACCAAGGCGCCAACAGCGTCACCATCTAAGACCAACCCAACCTGCCCTCCTCCATCCTCTTCGATCTGATCACCTTGTACCGTACCGAAGCCACCAGCCTGATCACCGACGTAAAGGCTTCCTCCATGATGACCCGGCTTTTGTCGGAGCTGATTTGCGCCACCACAAAAAGCAACAGCGGGGCTGTGATCCCCGCCTGTGTTCAGGATGCCCGGGCCTATCTTGGGGAGCACTTTGGAGAGCACATCACCCTGGACGACCTTTCCCGCCGTTACAACCTGAATAAATATTATTTTCTAAAGCTATTCAAGCGCTATACTGGTTTTACGCCCAATGAATTTCTCATCCAGACCCGGATCAATAAAGCCAAAGAGCTCCTGCGCACCTCCAGCAATTCCATTAGCCAGATCGCGGCCAGCGTGGGCGTATACAACACCAGCCATTTCATCAACCTATTTAGAAAAAGCGAAGGGGATACCCCCTCCGCTTACCGGCGCAATTGGTACAACAGCCAGCAGCCCTATTGATGCTGCTTTTTTTGCTGGGCCAGGCGATATTCCCGGGGCGTACATCCAAAGCGGCTATGGAAGCAGCGATAAAAAAAGCTTTGGTTGGAATAGCCTACCGCCGCGGCGATATCCGCCACCGGCAGGTCGCTTTCCCGCAATAGCCTTAGCGCGGCGTGGAATTTGGCCTGCTGCAAATGCTGGGAAAAGGAGCGGCCGGTCTGCCGGGAGATCAGGCGGCTGAGCCGGCTCACAGATTGGTTCAGCATGGCCGAAAGCTCCCCCAGGCTTGCGTCCCGGTAGCTGGTCTCCACATATTCCAGGGCTTTTAATACCAAGGCCCGCTCATAATCCTCATCGCTGGTCTGTACCAGCTTATCCAAATAATTCACCAGCTGGATAAACAGCAGGGCCAAGGTGGCCCTGTTTATTTTTTCGCTGTTGTTGGGCCGGTTCAAAACGGACCAGACCAGGTTTTCCATCAGGTTCTGCACCGGCATGGCATGGGCCACATTGAACAGCAAAAAGCCCCGTTCCTCCCGGCTGCGCAGGGATGAACTGACAAAATCGCTCAGGGGGTCTTCCCGGTCCAACAACTCCATGGCCAGGTCGAACAGCCCCTGGCGCATCACAAAATTTACCGCGATGTCCTCCTGCCCGGTGGTCTCTATGGCGTGGCTGGTATGCCGGTTCAAAAGCAGTATGTTGCCGGTGCGCAATTCCACCCGTTCCTTGCCGTTGATGATATGGGTGGTGGAGCCGCTGCACATATAGATCATCTCCACATAGTTGTGGGAATGATTGGGATAGGGGGCAAACCGGGCGTGATGCCGGGCCGCCACCAATTCCCCCCTGCCCATGAGCTTATCCGCGTCCACGATAAAGCTATCCGGCGCAGTAAAAATGCTGCGGTTGATCTCTCCTGTTCCCGCAAGGATCTGCCGTTCCTCCTCGGTGATGATGGATAGCCTGTCGATCAATTTCTGTTGCATGCCGGGTTCCTTTCCCTCTGCCCCAAGGGGCTGGTTTGGATTCATAGTAGCAGATTTTTTTTGCTATGACAATGCAAACTATGATTTTCCCAAGATATATTCGTATCATCGCAATTCTTCCGTCTGCAAGAAAAGACAGTTTTTTGGTCAACACCTGTCATTGTTCCCCCTTTGTCTCTGCCTTTATAATCAAACCATCCCCCCACTTCACTTGGGGCGGCCTCATCTTTTCTGCGTATCGTCCCTGGTTATGGGCGCGTATGGGTCCCCATTGGCAAGTCTAATAAAGGAAGGATGCAGTTCCATGACAAACTATTTCCTTGCGATCGACATCGGCGCTTCCAGCGGCCGGCATATTTTGGGATATGTCAAAAACGGCAAGATCCTCCTGGATGAAGTCTACCGCTTCCCCAATAATTTAGTCCGGCAAGGGGAGCTGCTTTGCTGGGATTACGACGCCCTGTTCGGGCATATCCTGGAGGGCATGAAGGCTTGCAAGGCGGCGGGGAAGATCCCGGTAAGCCTGGGCATCGACACCTGGGCGGTGGATTACGTATTGCTGGATAGCAGCGGCCAGCCCATCGGCCCCTTCATGGCCTACCGGGACGGCCGCAACGAAAGCGCCGTGCCCGAGGTCAGCGCCCGCATCTCAGAAAAGCAGCTGTATAGCCTCACAGGCATCCAGCGTCAGCCCTTCAATTCCATCTATCAGTTATGGGCCACCCGCCGGGAGGACCCTGCCCGGTTCCGTCGCAGCGCCCGCTTTTTGATGACCCCGGAATACTTTAACTATCTGCTTACCGGGGTGGATATGAACGAGTATACCAACGCCACCTCCACCGGTCTGGTGGACGCCCAGACCCGCACCTGGGCCCCGGAGATCCTGGGCGCCCTGGGCTATCCCGCCCACATGTTCGGCCCCATCCACATGCCCGGGGAGACCGTGGGCCAGCTGAGGCGGGAGATCGCCCAAGAGGTGGGATTCAATTGTACCGTATCCCTGGTAGCCTCCCACGACACCGCTTCTGCGGTGATGGCCGTGCCTTTGGCGGACGAACATTCCATCTACATCAGCAGCGGCACCTGGAGCCTGATGGGGGTTGAACTCAATAATCCCATCACCACCGAGCGGAGCCGGCAGTATAACCTTACCAACGAGGGCGGGTATAACGGCACATACTGTTATCTAAAAAACATTATGGGACTTTGGATCATCCAATCTATCCGCCATGAACTGGACGACCGGTATAGCTATACCCAATTGGGAGATCTGGCCCGGCGCAACAGCACTTTCCAGGCTGTCATCGACGCCAACGACAGCCGGTTCCTGGCGCCTGAGAGCATGATCGGCGCCATACGGGACTATTGCCGGGAGACCGAGCAGCCCATCCCGGAATCCCCAGGCCAGCTGATGCAATGCGCCTACCGGGGCCTAGCGAAGTGTTATGCCGGAGCCGCCGCCGAATTGCAGCACATCACCGGCAAAAAATATACCAGCATCAACATCGTGGGGGGCGGCTGCCAGGATTCCTATCTGAACGAGATGACCGCAGCGGCCACCGGGCTGCCGGTTTTTGCAGGGCCCGTAGAGGGGACCGCCCTTGGCAACCTATTGTGCCAAATGATCCAGGCCGGCGAATACGCCCACCTTACCCAAGCCCGGGCCGCTATTCGGGAGAGCTTCGATATTCTGCCTGTGTGATCCAAGCCGGGCGGATAGCCATATCAATCTTTTCATGCAAAGGAGTTAGACCATGTTGGAACAAACAAAAAAAATGTATGCTGACATAGGCGTCGATGTTGAAAAGGCGCTGGATACCCTTTCCAATATCCCCATTAGCATCCATTGCTGGCAGGGGGATGATGTGATGGGGTTCGATTCCGACGGCGGCCTCACCGGGGGCATCCAGACCACCGGCAACTATCCCGGCAAGGCCCGTAATCCCCAGGAGCTCATGGCGGATCTGGAGCTGGCCTTTTCCCTGATCCCCGGCCCCAAGCGGCTGAACCTGCACGCCTCTTACGCCATCTTTGCCCCTGGCGAAAAAGTGGATCGGGACAAACTGGAGCCTAAGCATTTTGCGCCCTGGGTGGACTTTGCCAAGAAAAACGGCATCGGCTTGGATTTTAACCCCACCTTCTTCAGCCATCCCATGGCTGCGGATAGCCTGACCCTCAGCAGTCCCGACGAGACCGTTCGCCGCTTCTGGATCCAGCATGGGATCGCCTGCCGCCGGATCGCCGCCTATTTTGCAAAAGAGCTGCATACCTATTCCGCCTGCAACGTATGGGTGCCGGATGGATATAAAGACATCCCGGCGGACCGTATGGGGCCCCGGCTCCGGCTCAAGGATAGCCTGGATCAGATCTTTGCAGAAAAGCTGCCCGGGGTGGTGGATAGCGTGGAATCCAAGGTGTTCGGCATTGGCCTGGAAGCCTATACGGTAGGTTCCAGCGAATTCTATATCGCCTATGCCGCCACCCATCCCGGCGTCTACAACCTGCTGGACAACGGCCACTACCACCCCACGGAAGTGGTCAGCGATAAGCTTCCCAGCTTGCTGTGCTATTTTGACCGGGTCCCCCTCCACGTGACCCGGGGCGTCCGCTGGGATAGCGACCATGTGGTGCTGCTGGAGGATGAGCTGGTGGAGATCGCCAAGGAGATCATCCGCAACGATGCAGCCCATAAGGTGTTGATCGGCCTGGATTATTTCGACGCCTCCATCAACCGGATCGCCGCCTGGGTGGTGGGTACCCGCAATATGCAAAAAGCCCTGCTCTATGCCCTGCTGCAGCCCTGGGAGGATCTGAAAGCCCTTCAGGCCCAAAGCCGGTTCACGGAGCTGATGTATCGGAGCGAGGAGCTTAAGACCTATCCTTGGGGCATCGTTTGGGACGAATATTGCCGGCGGCAACAAGCGCCCCAGCGGGAGAGCTGGTATGCCGCCATTGCCCAATATGAGGCGGATGTGCTCAGCAAGCGTTAAGGAGGCCCCATGGAACTACAGGATATCATCGCCCTGTCCCGACGCTATGGGAGCGACCCGGAGGCGGTGCTGGCCGGCGGCGGCAACACCTCGGCCAAGGACCCCCACCGGATGTACATCAAGTGCTCCGGCGTGCAGTTGGCTACCATGGATGAAGCGGGCTTTGTCCCCATCGACCGGCACAAAATGGATGTCGCCATGGCCCAAAGCTATCCTGCGGAGGACGCGGCCCGGGAGGCAGCCTTTTTGCAGGCGGTGATGGCCACCCGGGCCCTGCCCGGGGAGACCCGCCGGCCCAGCGTGGAAGCGCCCCTGCATAACCTGTTTCCCCAGCGGCTGGTGCTCCACGTGCACCCGGCCCTGATCAACGGCTTGACCTGCAGCCGGGAAGGGGAAGCCGCCTGCCGCCGTCTCTTTGGCGACCAGGTTCTATGGGTCCCCCTTTGCCGGCCGGGCTACGTGTTGGCCAGCCTGTGCAGGGAAGCCATGGCCCGCCATAAGGCCCGCACGGGCCGGCTGCCCCAGATCTTACTGCTGCAAAACCACGGCATCTTCGTGGCCGGTGACACCCCGGAGGAGATCGACGGCTTGTATGCCTGGGTGCGGGATACCCTGGCCAAGGAGGTCCGGCAGGTTCCGGACCTGACCCCCGCAGGCCGGGAGGTCCCCCGGCTGACCCAGCTGCTGAAGGAACGCTGCCAAATGGAATATGCGGCCTTTTCAGGCGGCCGGGACATTTTGGCCCTGGCCCGATCCCCCCAGGCTGCCGCGCCGGTATTAGGCGCCTTTACCCCAGACCATATCGTCTATTACGGGGCTGCGCCCGCTTATATGGAAGGTCCGGAGGACCTGGCTGCCCTGGAGCAAATACCCGCCGGTTGCCGGCTGGTGCTGGTGGGGGGGAGCGGTTCCTATGCCCTGGGCCATACCCAAAAGGCAGCCGATACCGCAGCCCTGCTCTTCCAGGACGCGGTAAAGATCGCCGTCTATAGCCAAGCCTTTGGCGGTTACCAACACATGACCCAGGAGCTGACGGATTTCATCACCCATTGGGAGGTGGAGTCCTACCGGAAATCCCAGATGAAATGAGCGGGGCTCCCGCCCGGAAACAAAGGAGTGTGTATCCATGAATCTGCAAGAAGCAAAGGCATACGCCGCCGCCCATGTGTACCAGCGCCCGGATTCCGCCGGCCGCCTGGGGGGCAAGCTGGCGGTGGTCACCGGCGCCGCCCAGGGCTTTGGTTTTGGGATCGCCCAAGAGTTGGCCCTAGAGGGGGCACGGGTGGTGATCGCAGATATGAACGTGGCCTTGGCGGAAAAAGCCGCTCTGCAAATCGGCCGGGGAACTTTGGCCATCGGCGTGAATGTGGCGGAGGAGGCCTCGGTGGAAGCCCTGGTGTGTCAGGTGGTGGAGGCCCTGGGGGGCATCGACCTATTCGTCTCCAATGCGGGGGTGCTCCGGGCCGCCCCCCTGGAAGAAATGTCCGTCAAGGACTTTTCCTTTGTCACCAGCGTCAACTACACCGGCTACTTCCTTTGCGCCAAATATGCCAGCCAGATCATGCAGGCCCAGCACCAGGCGGATCCCAGCCTGTTTTTTGACATCATCCAGGTCAATTCCAAATCCGGCCTGGCCGGCTCCAAGGCCAATTGCGCCTACGCCGGCGGCAAATTCGGCGGCATCGGCCTGACCCAGAGCTTCGCCCTAGAGCTGGCCGCCCATAACATCAAGGTGAACGCTGTCTGCCCCGGCAACTATTACGACGGCCCCCTATGGAGCGACCCAGAACGGGGCCTCTTCGTCCAGTACCTACATGCCGGTAAGGTGCCCGGCGCCAAAACCCTAGAGGATGTGAAGGACTATTATCTGTCCAAATCCCTCATCAAGCGGGGTTGTCTGCCCGAGGACGTGGCCAAGGCCATTATCTACTGCGTGGAGCAATGCTATGAGACCGGCCAGGCCATCCCGGTGACCGGAGGCCAGATCATGCTCAACTAAGGAGAATGCCATGGACAAACAGCAAACCCTGGCCCTGCTCAACCACCCGGATGTGGAGACCCGGTTGGCCAACCTGGCCCGGCTCTTAGCGGAGGAGGCCGCGCCGCCCACCCCCAGGCCCCAATTCGCCAACAACCACATCCATACCTTTTATTCCTTCAGCCCCTATTCCCCCGCCGCCGCCGTGTGGTTTGCCCGGGAGGCGGGCTTGCAGACCGCCGGCATCATGGATCACGATTCCATCGCTGGGGGCATGGAGTTCCGCCGGGCGGGCAAGCTGGCGGGCATAGGGGTGACCTGCGGCATGGAACTGCGGGTCTCCTTCCAGGGCACGGGCCTGGAAACCCGCAAGCTGAACAACCCGGATCAGGCCGGCATCGCCTACATGGCGGTCCACAGCATCCCGCCGGAGCGCCACGGGGCCTTCCAACAGGCCATCGAACCCTATCGCCAGGCCCGCAACCGCCGCAACCGACAGATGGTGGACAATATCAACCGGCTCTATGGCCACCTGGGCATCCAGGTGGATTTTGACCGGGATGTGTTGCCTATCTCCCATTGGGCGGAAGGAGGCTCCATAACGGAACGGCACCTCATGTGGGCCGTGGCCCAACAGCTCCTTACCCTTTCCCAGGGGCAGGACCTAGCCGCCTTTTTGGAGGAACGGCTAAACATCCCCGTCTCACCCAAGCAGCGGGCCCAGCTGGCGGAAAAGGGGCCCTATCTCTCCTACGATTTATTGGGCATCCTCAAAAGCCATATGATCGCCCCCATCTATGTACCTGCCACCGACGAATGCATGTCCTTATCCCAGCTGGTGGGGCTATGCAAAAAATACGACGCCCTGCTATGCTATCCCTACCTGGGAGACGTGGTGGAAAGCGTCACCGGGGACAAAAAAGCCGAACAATTTGAGGACAGCTACCTGGACAGCCTGTTCCAGGTGCTGGAGCAAGCCGGCGTGGGCTATATTACCTATATGCCCTCTCGGAACACGGACCAGCAGATCCAACGGCTCAGGGCCCTATGCCTGCGCCACGGCATGGGGGAGATCTCCGGGGAGGACGTAAACTCCCCCAGGCAAAGCTTCATCTGTCAAAAGCTGGCGGAACCCGGCTTCTCCCATCTGGTGGACGCCGCCTGGGCGCTGGTGCGCCGGGAAGCCCGGGATTGACGAAAACCCTTCGATTCTTCTGAAAGGCGGTATATTCCATGCAAACAAAAGCCGTGCGGCTTTATGGAAAAAACGACCTGCGGTTGGAAAGCTTTTTCCTCCCTGAGCCCGGCCCGGACGAGATCCTGGCCCGGGTGATATCAGACAGTTTGTGCATGTCCTCCTACAAGGCAGCCGTCCAAGGTCCGGCCCACAAACGGGTGCCGGATAACGTAGCCGAAAACCCGGTGATCATCGGCCATGAGTTCTGCGGGGAGATTTTGAAGGTGGGGGAAAAATGGGCCGGTCAATTCCAGCCCGGCAGCAAGTTCGCCATCCAGCCCGCCCTCAATTACCAGGGGACCCTGGACGCCCCCGGCTATTCCTTCCCCTATATCGGCGGGGACGCCACCTATGTGATCATCCCCAACCAGGTGATGGAGATGGGCTGCCTGCTGCCCTACGAGGGAGCGGATTTCTTCGGCGGCTCCCTGGCGGAACCCCTCAGCTGCGTTATCGGCACCTTCCATGCCATGTATCATACCCTCCGGGGTAGCTACAACCACGCCATGGGCATCCGGGAAGGCGGCGCCATGGCCATCCTGGCCGGGGTGGGGCCCATGGGCCTGGCTGCCATCGACTATATCCTCCATTGCGACCGTAAGCCTGCCCGGTTGGTGGTCACGGACATCGACCAGACACGGCTGGATCGGGCCGGCCAGATCCTATCGCAAGGGGAAGCGAAAAAAAACGGCATCCAGCTTACCTATTTAAATACCGGCGCTGTGGAGGACCCCGTTGCCGCCCTGTTGGCACAAAATGGCGGCAAGGGCTATGACGACGTACTATGCTTTGCCCCGGTGGCCGCTGTGGTGGAACAGGCGGACGCCATCCTGGGGGAGGACGGCTGCCTAAATTTCTTCGCCGGCCCTTCCAATCCCGCTTTCAATGCCCGCTTCAATTTCTATAACGTACACTATGCCTCCACCCACGTGGTGGGCACTTCCGGCGGCAATACGGCGGACATGGTGGAGGCCCTGGAAATGATGAGCCGAGGGCTTCTTACCCCGGCTATCCTGGTGACCCATATAGGCGGTCTCAACAGCGTGGTGGACACCACCCTGAATCTGCCCCAGGTGCCCGGCGGAAAAAAGCTGATCTATACCAACATCCAATTGCCCCTCACCGCCATCTCGGCGTTTCGGGCGCAGCAGGACCCTCTATTCCATACGTTGGCGGATATTTGCGACCGGTATAACGGTCTATGGTCCCCGGAGGCGGAAGCCTACCTCCTGGCCAACGCCACCCCCATCTGATCCGTCTCGGCCTCCTCTCCTGTGCGCCTGAAGCTCCGTCGGCGGGGGGGGGGGGGGGGGGGGGGGGGGGGGGGCGCCCCCCCCGCGCGGGGGGGGGGGGGGGGGGGGGGCGCCGCCCCCCCCCCCCCCCCCCCCCCCCCCCCGCCCCCGTTTGTCCGCCCGGGGCCCATAGGGCCCCGGGCGCGCCAAACGCCGCCGCCCCCCGCCGCGGAGCTGGGCCGTCGTCTAGGCCCCGCAACCACAAAAAAACGCCCTGGGCAATTCAGAAGCCCAGGGCGTTTGCCTATGCGAATGGATACAAAGACACGCGGTCAAAGATCAGGAGCAATGATAGAGGTCGGGCCGGCGATCCCGGAACACGTTGATCCCCGCCCGGATGCCGGCGGTGATGGACAGATCGCAATCCCCGCTGAGGAAGCAGGGGGTCTCTCCGGCCCGAGCCAATACCGTGCCCCAGGGGTCCACCAAGCCGCTGTTGCCGCCAAACCGGGTACCAGCGTCATCCTGGCCGCAGGCGTTGCAGCAGGCCACAAACATCTGGTTTTCCACAGCCCGGGCCTCATATAGTAGCCGCAGATGCCCCGCCCGCTGCACCGGCCACTGGGCTACTAGGAAGAGCACCTGGACGCCTTGTAGGGCCAGGGTACGGGTCAACTCCGGGAACCTGAGGTCATAGCAGATCAAAAGGCCGCAGAGGGTATCGTCCAGGGGAAAGACCGCCAGATGGTCCCCCGCCTGGAAATATACGTCCTCCTCCATGGGGGAGAACAGGTGGGTCTTGTCATAGGAGCCCACCAGGCTACCCTGCCGGTTGAAGGCCATAGCGGTGTTGTAGCGCTTGCCCTCCCGCAGGCAGGCCACGCTACCCGCCACCAGGTTGACCCCCAACTCCCGGGCCAAGCCCCCACACAGCGCCGCCGTGCGCTGGCCATCTGGGTCCGCCAGCTCGTCCAGGCCTTCCTTGGGGAAAAATCCCGTGTTCCACAGCTCCGGCAGCAGAATGACGTCGGGCCGCTCTTCTTTGGCTGCCTGGCGCACCAGAGCTTCCGCCTGGCGGAAATTCTCCTCGGGCCTGGCAAAGGCCACGTCCATTTGAATGCAGGTTATCCGCATGGGAAGTTCCTTTCCCCCTTATAGGGCGTTGCGGCGGATCTTGCCGCTGATGGTCTTGGGTAGTTCGTCCCGGAATTCCACGATCCTGGGATATTTGTAGGGCGCGGTCCGGTGCTTGACAAAGTCCTGGATCTCCTTCTTCAGCTCCTCGGAGGGTTCTTTCCCCTTCACCAGCACGATGCTAGCCTTGACCACCTGGCCCCGGACCTCATCCGGCGCAGCGGAGACCCCGCATTCCAGCACATAAGGCAGCTCCATGATGACGCTTTCGATCTCAAAGGGCCCGATCCGGTAGCCGGAGGATTTGATCACATCGTCCTTGCGGCCCACATACCAGAAATAGCCGTCCTCATCCCGCCATGCCACGTCTCCCGTGTGGTAGATGTCATCGTGCCATGCCTCCTTGGTGGCTTCAGGGTCCAAATATCCATTGAACAGGCCGCAGGGCACTCCATCCTGGGTACGGATCACGATCTCCCCGCTTTCCCCCACCGCAGCGGGCTGGCCGTGGACGTTGAGGATATCCACCTGGAACAGGGGGCTGGGCTTGCCCATGGACCCGATCTTAGGCTTCATGCCCACCAGGTTGCCAATGACCATGGTGGTTTCGGTCTGGCCGAAGGCTTCCATAACGGATAGGCCGGTGGCCTTCTTGAATTGATGGAACACCTCTGGGTTGAGGGCCTCGCCGGCGGTGGTGGCATGGTGGATGGAACTTAGGTCGTACTTGCTCAGATCCTCCTTGATCATGAACCGGTACATAGTGGGCGGGGCACAGAAGGTGGTGATGTTATACTTGGCGAACAGGGGCAGGATGTCGTGGGCGTCGAAGCGGTCGAAATCATAGGTGAATACCGCCGCCTCGCACAGCCACTGGCCGTAGAGCTTGCCCCACAGGGCCTTGCCCCAGCCCGTATCCGAAATGGTGAAATGCAGGCCGTCGGGCTCCACGCAATGCCAATATTTTGCGGTGATGAAATGTCCCAGGGCATATTTATAATTATGGGTCACCAGCTTGGGATAGCCGGTGGTGCCGGAGGAGAAGAACATCACCATGGGGTCGCTGCCGCAGGCCGTGTCCGTCTCCCGGTGGAAGGAGCGGGTAAACAGCACGGATTCCCCATCATAATCGTGCCAGCCTTCCCGCTGGCCGCCGCACAGCACCAGGGTCTTTACCCCGGGGCAATTGGGCAAGGCTTTCTCCACCTCTTCCGGGGCATGGCTATTGGCGCTGCACACCACAGCCCGGATATCCGCCGCCTGGAAGCGGTATTCAAAATCCTTTTGCAGCAGCTGATCCGTGGCTGGCACCGCCACTGCGCCCAGCTTATGCAGGCCCAGGATGGCAAACCAGAATTGATAGTTCCGCCTGAGCACCAGCATGACCCGGTCTCCCCGCTGGATTCCCAGGGATTTGAAATAGTTGGCGGCCCGGGCGGATTGCAGCTTCATGTCCTGGAAGGTGAACCGCCGCTCTTCCTTGTTGTGGTCCAGGTGGAGCATCGCCAGCTTATCCGGCTTTTCCCGTCCCAGCCGGTCCACGATATCAAAGGCGAAGTTAAAGGTTTCCTCGTTTTTAAAGGCGATCTTGGTGAGGGCGCCGGTCTCGTCCTCCGTGGCGTCGATGAAGTCCTGATAGATGAGACGTCCTGTGGTGGTAGCGGGCCGGATAGTCTCCGCGACCGCTTCCTCCTCGGTCTCCTCCCCAGGCAGGATCATGGCCAGGAAGGTACAATCCGCCCCATCCATGGCGATCATGCCATGGGGCGTGGAACTATCATAATAGATGCTGTCCCCTTCCGAGAGGACTTCCTCATTATCCCCTACCCGCACCTTCAGCTTGCCGGAAAGCACCAGGTCAAATTCCTGCCCATTGTGGGAGGTGGTATGGATGGGTTGATTCTGCTGGGCAGGATCATACGCATAGGTTACCCAATAGGGCTCTGCGATCTTATCCCGGAAAAAGGGCGCCATATTTTTGATCTCGATGCCCTTTTCCTTGGCCGTAGTCTGTCCCTTGCCCCGGCGGGTCACCGTATAGGAGGATAGCCGGGCGCTACGGCCCTGCATCAGGTCCGTGATGCCCACGTTGAAGGTAAGGGCGCATTTGTGGATGAACGTAAAGGGCATATCCGCCCGGGCGGACTCATAGGCGATATAGTCCGTCAAGGAGACATTGGTATATTGGGCCATCTGTTCCTGACTGTAGCCGGATATCTCCCGCAGTTCATGAATGCGCGCTGCAACGTCCATCAGTTCACGGGATGCGGGTTGGGCTTTTTGTGCCAGCATAGCTTTTTTCTTCCTTCCATTTTGTAAATAAAAAAACCGTCTCAAAGTTTCCTTTGAGACGGATTAGCTCCGCGGTACCACTCAAATTGCATATATAAAATATGCCACCTCATAGACTCCATCAAGTCCTTCGCCTTTACGCGGCTGCACGGGTGGCGTCTACTGCCTACATGGGTTCGGGCCACCGGCTCGGAAGGGATGGGCATATGGAGAAGGGCCGCTACCGGCTTACACCTACCGCCGGCTCTCTAAAAGGGACGCAACTCCGCCGTCTTCGTCATTGCCTTTGTCATATGCGATTGCAGTTACTTTATCATATTTCCCCGGCCTTGTCAACAGCATTTTGTCATATGGGGGCGCCTAACAACTATTACAACTATTATTAGTTAAATCATTAACATTTCTTAACGAGAAAATCAACCATACAGGTTTTTTTCTTCCCACGGTTGACAAATAATGCGGAAGTTGGTATAGTTATTGCAATTGTTTGGAAAGGAGTTTTTCGTCATGGCCGCTCAGATGCATTGTCAGGCCCATAACCCGGCGCAGGCATGGATGGCGGGTATGTCCTCCTTTTCTATAAATGTACGCCAAAGGCACACAGTTCTTGTGTGCCTTTATGTTTTCCTTCTTGGCGTTGCGCTGCTGGGCATTCTTAACCTGGCGGCTATTCTGCTTTGCCTGGTACTTATTATTATGCTACCCCGTCAAGGCGTTCGCCCAAGAATAGACGGTTAACCGGTACAAAGATTTCCCGGGCCCCTGTTCTTAGCGAACGGGGGCATTTTTGTTAAATTTACAAAAGGAGTCTCGCCATGTTAGCAAAATGGCCCCTTACCCATAAACACATCCACCTGATCGCCGGTCATTATGGCAGCGGCAAAACCGAATTGGCCGTATCCTTGGCCCTTTTTGCAGCCAAGCTCCGAGCCTATCCCCGGATCGCCCTAATCGACCTGGACATCGCCAATCCCTACTTCCGTTCCCGAGAGCGCCGAGACCTGCTGGAGCAGGCGGGCGTCGGGGTATTTGGCAGCGCCTACCGGGAGGAGATCACCGCTGAGCTGCCCGCCCTGGGCGCCTCCGCCCGGGGGCCTTTAGAGGACCCCCAGTGTCTCTGCATCGTGGATCTGGGGGGCAACGGGGAAGGCGCCAAGGTGATCCGCCAATTTGGGGATTATTTTCACAGCGACGATCACGAGGCCCTGGCTGTGGTGAATGCCAACCGGCCGGATACCGCCACGGTGGAAGGGGCTTGTATGCATCTTGCGGATATTGAAGCCACCATGGGCTTTCCGCTCACAGGCATTGTCAACAACTGCCACCTTTTGCGGGAGACCACCCCCGCCACCATCCAAAAGGGTCACGCCCTTTGCCTGGAACTGGAACGGATCACCGGGCTGCCCCTGATGCTGGATTGCTATCCGGCTCCCCTGGTGGACCCAGACGCCCTGACGGCAGCCGGCTTGGACCCGGCCAAGTTGATGCCTCTGGGCATGTATATGCGGGAGACCTGGCTGGATCGATGAAGTCAACCGCCTCTGCGGCTGGTTTGAAATAAGGAATATCTTGGAACGAAAATTTGGAAGGAGCGAGAAACAGACATGGCAAATTTCAAGGTGACCTTTCAGGATGAAAGGTGCAAGGGCTGCGGCCTATGCGTGTCCGTATGCCCCAAGAAGATCATCGCCATGGGGAAGCACGTAAACAGCAAGGGCTATAGCCCCGCAGGCATCACCGACCAGGGCGCCTGCATCGGCTGCGCCAGCTGCGCGGTGATGTGCCCGGATGGCGCCATCGAGATCTACCGGCTGGAGGAAGGAGAAGCAGAATGACGGAAAAGGTTTTGATGAAAGGCAACGAGGCCTTTGCGGAAGCCGCCATGCGGGGCGGTTGCAAGTACTATTTCGGCTACCCCATCACCCCCCAGAGCGAGATCCCAGAGTATATGTCCCGGGAGCTGCCTAAGCGGGGCGGCTGCTTTGTCCAGGCGGAAAGCGAATTGGGCGCCATCAACATGACCTATGGCGCAGGCGCTGCCGGCGGCTGCGTGTTCATTTCCTCCTCCTCCCCGGGCATCGCCCTGATGCAGGAGGGTCTTAGCTTCCTGGCCAGCGCCGAGGTGCCTGCGGTGATCCTGAACGTTTCCCGCTGCGGCCCCGGCATCGGCGGCATCCAGCCCGGCCAGGCGGACTATTTCCAGGTGACCCGGGGCGGCGGCAACGGCGATTACCATATCCCCGTATTCGCCCCCTATAATATGCAGGAAGCGGTAAACCTCATCTATGAAGCCCCCGCCCTGGCGGAAAAATGGCGTACGCCGGTGATCCTGCTGGCGGACGGCATGATGGGCCAGATGATGGAGCCTGTGACCCTGCCCCCGGAAAAGCCCATGCTCCAGCCCCAGGAGATCGCCCCCCGGAAGGATTGGGCCATCACCGGCTGGGATGACCGGGGCGGCCAGCAGAACCGCCGGGTGGTCAAGTCCCTTCGGCTCCAGCCCGAAGCCCTGGAGCAACATGTGGAGCACCTGTTTGCCCGCTATGCGGAGGCTGCCCCGGACTTTACCCGCTATGAAGCCGTCAACCTGGAAGGCGCCGAGATCGTGTTCGTGGCCTACGGCACCATCGCCCGCCTGACCCTGGAGGTCATGGATATGCTGGCGGAGCAGGGCATCAAGGCCGGCCTCATCCGGCCCATCAGCCTGTGGCCCTTCCCCGAAGCCGCCTTTGACCAGATCTGCCCCTCCACCAAGGTGGTCATCAGCGCAGAGCTCTCCAAGGGCCAGCTGCTGGACGATGTGAAGCGGGCGGTTTGCGGCCGCTTCCCCGTGGAGCTCATCTACCGCACCGGCGGCATCATCCCCACCTCCCTGGAGGTTACCCAGAAAGCGAAGGCTATATTGGAGGGTTTAAAATGAAACCGATCTTCACCTATACAAACGGTATGCTCCCTGTGAGCACCCATTATTGCCCCGGCTGCACCCATGGCATCGCCCACCGGCTCATCATGGAGGTGCTGGAGGAAAACGGCAAGCTGGGTCAGGCCATCGGCGTTGCCCCCATCGGCTGCAGCGTAATGGCCCACCAGTATATGAACGTGGATATGTGCGAGGCCGCCCATGGCCGGGCCCCCGCTGTGGCCACCGGCATCCGCCGGGTCCATCCCGATAAGGTGGTCTTTACCTACCAGGGGGACGGCGACCTTGCCTCCATCGGCATGTCCGAGATCATTGCAGCCGCCGCCCGTGGCGAGCGGTTTTCCACCTTCTTCATCAACAACGGCATCTATGGCATGACCGGCGGCCAGCTGGCCCCCACCACCCTGATCGGCCAGCGGGCCACCACCGCCGTGGAAGGCCGCACCAAGGCCCAGTTTGGTATGCCCATCAAGATGTGCGAGCTGCTGGCCCAGCTGGAGTGCGCCGTATATGTGGAGCGGGTGGCCCTCAACTCCCCCGCCAATGTGCGCAAGGCCAAAAAGGCTGTGCAAAAGGCCTTTGAAGTACAGGAAAAGGGCCTGGGCTTCTCCTTTGTGGAGTTCTTGTCCACCTGTCCCACCAACTGGGGCATGACCCCGGCGGACGCCATGAAATGGGTGGATGAAAAGATGATCCCCTACTATCCTTTGGGCTGCCTGCGGGCGCCGGAACAGGAGGCTTCCAAATGATCCAAAAGCTGTTTTTTGCCGGCTCCGGCGGCCAGGGCGTGATCCTCATGGGCCAGATGACCGCCTATGCCGCCATGTATGAAAATAAGGAGGTCACCTTCCTGCCCTCCTATGGCCCTGAAATGCGGGGCGGCACCGCCAACTGCACGGTGGTGATCTCGGATAAACCCGTCAGCTGCCCCCTGGTATATGAGGCGGATGTGGTGGTGGCCATGAACCTGCCCTCCATGACCCGCTTTGAATCCCTGGTCAAGCCCGGCGGTATGCTGTTCTACAACCAATCCCTCATCCCCGCCAAGCCTACCCGCACCGACATCCAGGCTATCCCCGTGCCCGCCAACGACATCGCCATGGAGCTGGGCAACAGCCGGGCCGCCAACATGGTGATGCTGGGCGCCGTGTCCCACATCGCCGGCACCGCCGGGGATGAAGCCCTGGACCGGATCCTCCAGAAGGTTTTCTCCGGCAAGAAGGCCGGCCTGCTGGATTTGAACAAAAAAGCGTTCCATGCTTTTGCAGACGCCAAATAATATCCGCTGAAAGGAGCCACTTATGGCAGACTATACCTTCCCCGTTATCCGCACCCAGCATCCTAAACCTAAGCCCCCCCAAGATAAGCTGGGCTTTGCCAACTACTTTACCGACCACATGTTTGAAATGCGCTACGACGAAGGCCAGGGCTGGCACGATGGCAAGGTGATCCCCTATGGCCCCATCTCCCTGGACCCGGCTTCCGCAGTGCTCCACTATGCCCAGATGCTCTTTGAGGGCATGAAGGCCTACAAGCGGCCTGACGGCGGCATCCAAATCTTCCGGCCGGACATGAACGCCAAGCGCATGGCCAACACCTGCGAGCGTATGTGCATGCCCAAAATGGACTACGATTTGTTCCTGGCCGCCGTCAAGGCCGTCGTCCACGCGGACGAGGACTGGGTGCCCAGCGAACCTGGCACCGCCCTGTATATCCGTCCCTTCATGATCGCGGATGAGGTATCCTTCAGCGTGCTGCCCGCCAAGCATTACCGCTTCCTCATCATCCTTTCCCCGGTGGGCTCCTACTACGCCGCCAACGATGGCGGTCTGTCCACCACCCGCATCTACGTGGAGGATGAATTCATCCGGGCGGCCCTGGGCGGCACCGGTTTCGCCAAGGTAGGCGGCAACTATGCCGGGGGTATGAAGGCTTCCCAGAAGGCCATGGCCTACAACTGCAAGGACGTGCTGTGGCTGGATGCTGCGGAACATAAATATGTGGAGGAGATCGGCACCTCCAACGCCTTCTTTATGATCGACGGGGAAGTGATCACCTCCCCCCTTACTGGCACCATCCTGCCCGGCGTGACCCGGGATTCCGTTTTGACCCTGCTGCGCAAGTGGGGCGTGCCGGCCAACGAGCGGAAGCTAAGCACCGATGAGCTGTTCGCCGCTGCCAAGGCAGGCAAGCTCCAGGAGGTGTTTGCCAGCGGCACCGCCGCAGTGATCTCCCCCATTGGCGTGCTCCATTACCATGGGCAAGACTACACCGTTGGGGATGGCAAGGTTGGGCCCATTGCCCAGCGGCTCTATGATACCTTATATGGTATGCAGACCGGCAAGGTGCCCGACGACATGGGCTGGACGGTACAGATCTGACCCAATGGACCCCGGGCGGCCACGGTTTCCCAGGCTACCCGGGGCAATTTTCGGACTAAATGATGGAAAGGCAGGTAAATCCCATTGCAAAATGTTGAAATTATGGACATGACCCTTCGGGCCAGCGGCCAGCTCTCTGCTTCCGGCCTGAGTTTTAAAGAAAAGCTGGAAATCGCCAAGCTGCTGGAAAAGCTGCGGGTGGATGTGGTGGAAACAGGCTATATTGGGGATGCGCCCGCCGATTTGGCCGCTGTGCGAGCCATAGCGGATACCTTGGTTACCAGCGTGGTCTGCGTGCCGGTGGGCCTAGGGGAAGAGGAGATCCGCCGGGCCGTTCAGGCCTTGGAGCGGGCCAAAAAACCCCGGCTGAACCTGGTGGTGCCCACCAGTGCGGTACAGATGGAGTATACCTATCACCGCAAGCCGGACAGCATGCGCAAGGCCCTTTCCCAAAGCGCAGCCCTGTGTGTCTCCCTGTGTCCGGATGTGGAATTTACCGCCGAGGACGCCACCCGCAGCGAGCCCGCCTTCCTGGCGGAGATGATCCAGACAGCCATTGACGCTGGCGTAGGTCGGATCACCCTTTGCGACAGCGCAGGCCAGCTGCTGCCCGAGGAGACCGCCGAGCTGGTGCGGGAGCTCACTGCCCAGGTCCCTGGGCTAAAGGGCGTGACGTTGGGCCTACAGCTCCGGGACGATCTGGGCTTGGCTACAGCCAATGCCCTATCCGCCCTTTCCGCCGGCTGCGCCGCCTTAAAGACCACCTTCAACGGCATGGGCGCCAGTTTGTCCATGGGCCAACTGCTCCACGCCATCGCCCAACGGGGCGACGCCCTGGAGGTGGAGTGCCAGGTAAACAACACCCAGTTGCAGCGTTCCTGCAAGCAGATGGAAGCACTTCTGGGCATGAACCGCACCGGCCGTTCCGCCTTCAGCCGGGTCATCGGCACGGCGGAACCAGAAGGTAAGCGGGATAAGGAGCCCATCACCCCAGAGACCGATATCTTCACCCTGCGGCGCAAGGTGGAGCGCATGGGCTATGACCTGGAGGAAGAGGATCTGAAACGGGTCTATCAGCGGGTATTGCGGCTGGCCTCCAAAAAAAAGGTGGACGACCGGGATCTGGACGCCCTGGTGGCGGAATTGACCCGGCATGTGACCCCCACCTATCAGCTGATCAGCTATGTGACCAACAGCGGCAACAACATCAGCGCCACCGCCTGCATCCAGCTGGATAAGCAGGGGGAGACCTTGCAAGCCGTATCCCTGGGGGACGGCCCCATCGACGCGGCCTTCCTGGCCCTGGAGCAGATGCTGGGCCATCACTTTGAGCTGGAGGATTTCCAGATCCAGGCGGTTACCGAGGGCAGGGAGGCTATGGGGGACGCCCTGGTGAAGCTGCGCCATGGCGGAAAGCTCTATCCTGGCCACGGCTTGTCCACAGACATCATCGGCGCCAGCATCCAGGCCTATCTCCATGCGGTGAACAAGATCGTCTATGAGGAGCAGAACGTATGAAGCTTTCCTTTGAAACCCAGGGCTTTGGTTCCTTTTCCTGGGAAGACGCCTTAGCATTGGCCAAGGAAAACGGCTTTGGGGGCGTTTCCTTCGCCTATACCCCCAGCTTTTCCCAGCGGTTTTCCCACGGCCCGGAGGCCAGCCGCCGCCGGCGGGATCTGGAGCTCATGTGCCGGGAATCCGGGGTGGTGATCCCCTGCCTCTCCACTGGCGATCTGTTTGCCTTGGCTGCCGCCGATCCCCAGGCCCTGACCCAGCTTCGGGACGCCGTCGCCTTGGCGGGCATCCTGGCCATTCCCTATGTGGCCCTCCAGGCCCAGCCCCAACAGGACCCTGATCGCCTGTTGCCGGTATTGGAGCAGCTTCTGCCCCTGGCGGCAACCCAAGAGGTTACCTTGTTATTGGAGACCAGCGGGCCTTTTGGCGATACCAGCGCGCTGCGCGGCTTGCTCAACGGCTTTGCCAGCGACCACCTGGCCGCTCTGTGGAACATCGCCGGGCCTGTGGGCGCCGGCGAGACCCCAGGCAAGACCATTGAAAACCTGGGGGCTTATGTGAAACATGCCTATATCCAGGATCAGCAGGATGGCCAGCCCCGGCTTACCGGAGATGGGGAATTCCCCTTGCAGGACGTGATGCTGGCCCTGCGTTCCATTGACTATAAGGGGTATCTGTCCCTGGTCTGGCCCCCTCAAATGTGGGAAGAGCTGGGCCTGGACGTGGCGCTCCCCCACTTTGCCAACTATATGCAGCGCTTCCTGGGGGCAGGGCGGGACGGTACACGGCTCTATTCCAACCGGGCGGGCACCGGCTATTTCCCCTGGCCCAAGGACCGGCTTATCCCCCTGACCTTTTCCCAGATGCTGGATCGGGTCACCGAGATCTTCCCGGACCAGTACGCCTTCCGCTACACCACCCTGGACTACACCCGTACCTATTCGGAATTCCGGGTGGATGTGGATACCTTTGCCCGTTCCCTCATTGCCCTGGGGGTAAAGGCAGGGGATCATGTGGCGGTTTGGGCCACCAACGTACCCCAATGGTATATTGCCTTTTGGGCCACGGTGAAGCTGGGGGCGGTGCTGGTGACCATGAACACCGCCTATAAGATCCACGAGGCGGAATATCTGCTCCGGCAATCGGACACCCATACCCTGGTCCTCATCGATGGGTACCGGGAGGTAAGCTATGTGGACATCATGAAGGAGCTGTGCCCGGAGCTGGCCACCTCCGACCCGCAAAAGCCCCTCCGCTGCAAGCGTCTACCCTTCCTAAGGCACATCATTACCGTATCCTCCCGCCAGCCCGGCTGCCTTACCTGGGGGGACGCCCTGGCCCTGGCGGAAAGGGTGCCGGTAGAGGAGGTTTGGCGGCGGGCTGCCCAGGTGCATCCGGACGACGTGTGCAACATGCAATACACCTCCGGCACCACCGGTTTCCCAAAGGGGGTCATGCTCACCCACCGGAACATCGTCAACAACGGCAAGTGCATCGGCGACCGGATGGACCTATCCTCCGTAGACCGGATGATGATCCAGGTGCCTATGTTCCATTGCTTTGGCATGGTGTTGGCCATGACCGCCGCCATGACCCATGGGGTCACCCTTTCCCCCCTGCCCTATTTCTCCCCCAAACCCGCCCTTGCCTGCGTTAAGCAGGAGCGGATCACCTGCTTCCATGGGGTGCCTACCATGTTCATCGCCATGCTGGAGCATCCGGATTTCCGCTCGGAGGATTTCGCCTTCATGCGCACCGGCATCATGGCGGGCAGCCCTTGCCCCGAGCCGGTGATGCGGGATGTGCTGGAGAAGATGCACATGACCGAGATCACCATCGTCTACGGCCAGACCGAAGCCGCCCCCGGCTGCACCATGAGCAGCACCGACGACTCCATCGAGGTGCGGGTCTCCACCGTGGGCCGGGCTTTGCCGGAGATCGAATGCAAGGTGGTGGACCCGGAAACCTGGGAAGAGGTGCCGGACGGGGTGAACGGGGAGTTCGTCGCCCGGGGCTACAACATCATGAAGGGCTACTATAAGATGCCCGAGGCCACCGCCGCCGCCATCGACAAGGATGGCTGGCTCCATACCGGCGACCTGGCTTGCCGTACCCCGGAGGGCAATTACCGCATCACCGGCCGGCTCAAGGATATGATCATCCGCGGCGGCGAAAACATCTACCCCAAGGAGATCGAGGAGTTCATCTACACCCATCCCAAGGTGCAGGATGTGCAGGTGATCGGCGTGCCGGACCCCAGCTACGGGGAGGAGATCATGGCCTGCATCGTGCTCAAGGCCGGGGAAACCATGACGGAACAGGAAGTAAAGGACTTCGTCAAGGCCAGCATGGCCAAGCACAAGACCCCCCGCTACGTCCAGTTCATGGACGCCTTCCCCATGAACGCCGCCGGCAAGATCCTCAAATACAAAATGCGGGAGGACGCCGCCAAGGCCCTGGGCTTGAAACCCCAGTTCGACGAGCCGGAAAAAAAGGCTTGACGATGGCACGGCCATGGTTTATAATGCATAATAATTGATATGGTATTTGAAATGCGATGATGGAAATAGCTTGATGGCTGTCTTGCCCAGAGAGCCGGCGGTTGCTGAAAGCCGGTCTTGACGAAATCTTGCGGTCACTCCAGAGCAGGCCTCCTGAAATCCACCGAAAGTAGGGAGTTCCGGGTCCAGCCCGTTATAGGTGGGGGATTTGATGGAATCCTGTAAAGTGGATTTGTCCGTAAGGGGCAAATCAAATTGAGTGGTACCGCGGAGCTTACACAAGGCCTCGTCTCAAAGGAGACGGGGCCTTTTATTTATTCAAAACAATGATTACGAAAGGAGAGCGCAACGATGCTGTGCGATCGATTCGTCCAGGCGGACACCCGGGACTATGCGTCCTTCCGCCAAAGCTTCAAACTGACCCCGCCCCAAAACTTCAACTTTGGGTTCGACGTAGTAGACGCCATCGCTGCCAAGACGCCGGACGCCCTCGCCCTGCTCCATGTGGACCGGGTGGGCCAGTGCCGCCGCTTCTCCTTTGCGGACATCCGGGACCAAAGCGCCCGCATCGCCAATATGCTGCGCCGCCAGGGCTTGAAAAAGGGGGATACGGTGTTGCTGATCATGCGGCGTGCCTATCAGTATTGGCCCTTGAACGTAGCCCTGTGCAAGCTGGGCGCCGTGATGATCCCCGCCACCGCCCAGCTGCTCCCCCACGACATCAGCTACCGGTGCAACGCCGCTTCCGCCAGGTTCATCATCTGCGCCAACGACCCGGGCATCCTGGCCGCCGTGGAGGCCGCCCTGCCGGATTGCGCCAGCGTGGAGGGCCTGTTCCTGGCCGGCGGCAGCCGGCCCGGCTGGATCGACCTGGACGCCCAGGCCGCCCTGGAAAGCCCCTTTTATCCCCGCCGCCGGGGCAAGGAAGGCACCCGCAACACCGACCCCCTGCTGATCTACTTCACCTCCGGCACCACCGGCTTCCCCAAGATGGCCATCCACGACCAGCTGTATCCCCTGGGCCACATCGCCACCGCCCGGTATTGGCATACCAACAAGCCCGGCGGCCTGCACTTCACCATTTCCGACACGGGGTGGGCCAAGGCCGGCTGGGGCAAGATCTACGGCCAGTGGCTGTGCGAATGCGCGGTGTTCGCCTACGATTTCGACCGGTTCGACCCTGTGAAGATCCTGGAAATGCTGCAAACTTACCGCATTTCCACCTTCTGCGCGCCCCCCACCATGTACCGGATGCTCACCCAAAACAACCTGGCCGCCCAATATGACCTAACGGCCATCACCCATTGCTGCAGCGCCGGAGAGCCCCTCAACCCCGAGGTGTTCCAGGACTGGAAGGCCCAGACCGGCCTCAGCATCCACGAGGGCTTCGGCCAAAGCGAGACCACCTGCTGCCTGGCCACCTTCCCGGGCATGGAGCTGCGCTCCGGGGCCATGGGCAAACCTGTGCCCGGCTACGATATCCAGCTGCTGGATGAGGACGGCAAGCCCGTGCAGCCTGGCCAGGAAGGCGAGATCTGCATCCGGGTGGATGGGCGTAAGCCCCTGGGCCTGTTCCTGGGCTACTATCGGGATGATTTGGCCACCGCTCGCGCCTGGCACGACGGCTTCTACCACACCGGCGACGTGGCCACCATGGACGCGGCGGGTTACTTCTGGTATGTGGGCCGCAAGGACGATTTGATCAAGTCCTCTGGCTACCGGATCGGGCCCTTTGAGGTGGAAAGCGCCTTGTTGGAGCATGAAGCGGTGCTGGAAGCCGCCATCACCGGGGTGCCGGACCCCATCCGGGGCCAGGTGGTGAAGGCCACCATCGTGCTCAAGGACGGCTATATTGCCAGCGACGCCCTGAAAAAGGAGCTGCAAAACCATGTGAAGCGCACCACCGCCCCCTACAAATATCCCCGTCTCATCGATTTTACCGACGCCCTGCCCAAAACCGCCAGCGACAAGATCCGCCGGGTGGCATTGCGCTAAGGCAAGCGTTGACAAAATACGCCGCCTCCTTTAGACTGGAAGGGAAAATATTGCGCATGGTGCCGTGGAGCCGTTGGTCCCCATGGCGCTTGCCTGTGTGGGAGGAAACACGCCATGATCCAATTCCAATGCGATTATACCGAAGGCTGCCATCCCAGCATCCTGGCGGCCCTGCAAAAAACCAACCTGGAGCAGACCCCCGGCTATGGCACCGATCCCTATTGCCAGCAGGCCCGGGAAGCCATTTTGGCCCTTTGCCAGCAGCCCCAGGCCCAGGTCCACTTTCTGGTGGGGGGCACCCAGGCCAACGCCACGGTGATCGCTTCCATTTTGAAAGCCCACCAGGGAGTGATTTCTTCGGAAATGGGCCATATCGCCACCCATGAGACCGGCTCCATCGAGGCCACCGGCCACAAGGTCCTGACCCTGCCGGCGCCGGATGGACGCCTCAGCGCCCAGCAGGTGGACGACTACTGCCGCGCCCACTATGAAAGCCCCACCTTTGAACACATGGTGCAGCCCGGCATGGTGTATATCTCCTGGCCCAGCGAGTGCGGCACCCTCTACTCCAAGGCCCAATTGGAGGCCCTGCGCAAGGTTTGCGACGCCTGGCACATGCCCCTGTTCCTGGACGGCGCCCGGCTGGGTTACGGCCTCGCCAGCCCCCAATGCGACGTGACGCTGGCGGATATCGCCCGGCTGTGCGATGTATTTTACATCGGCGGCACCAAGTGCGGCGCCCTGTTCGGGGAAGCGGTGGTGATCACCAACCCCGGCTTGCAGAAGGATTTCCGCTACATGATCAAGCAGCACGGGGGTATGCTGGCCAAGGGCCGGCTTCTGGGCCTCCAATTCCTGACCCTGATGACGGACGGGCTGTATTTTTCCATTTGCAAAAAGGCCGTGGAGCAGGCTATGGCCCTGCGGGCCGCGTTCCAGGCCCGGGGCATCCCCATGTGGGGGGATTCCTATGTTAACCTGCAGTTCCCCATCCTGACCCAGGCCCAATTGGACGCCCTGACGGAGCGGGGCTACCTGTACGAAGTATGGGAGCCCACCGGCGACGGCCGGTTTATCGCCCGCTTCTGCACCAGCTGGGCCACCACCGAGGAAAACCTCCAGCGGCTCATCCAGGACATCGGGCGGCTGTAATAGCCCCCTTTGGCCAGCCCCATAGGGCATGGAAACGCCCCGGCAAGATGCTTGCCGGGGCTTTCCAATCGGCGGCAATGCGCTCTCTCCCCTGTTCCCCGTCCGTCAAGGGCACGGCCAGGGACCCTGGAAGGCTTTTTCAGATCACCTTCCGCGCCCCCAAGGACTTTTCAATGTTTCCCCGTTTTTTATACCCTGGCCCCCGCCTCCCGCAGCATGGCCAGGGCCGCATCGGCGGCCTGGCCGGGGGTGCGGCCGCCGGTATCCAGCAGGGGCCAACCCAGATCCTGGTATAAGGGCAGCCGATTTAAGCTCCGTTCGATCACATCCGGCTGCCGAAGGCCCTTTCCCACATCTCCCCGAAGACGCTTCGCCAACGTGGTTGCCGGGCAGACCAGGGAAAGGGTATACAGGCGATAGGCCCCCTCCAGCCCGGAAAGGATAGCCGGCAGGATATCCGCCTGGTGAAACACCCAGCAAAACAGCACGGTCTCATAGGCCGTGCAGCCCAGGAAGCCGTTTAGCAGATGCCGGATGTTGTCCACCGCCATGGCCCGGGTCTCCGGGGTATTGATGAAGGGATGGGCGTCCCAGCACCAATCCCCGTCCAGGAATACGCAATGGTCCAGCCGGGCTTGCATTTGCCTGCAAACCGTGGTTTTCCCTACCCCCATGGGGCCGCCAATGCAGATCAACTGCTTTTGCATTCTGTCTTTCCGCCTCCTTTGCCGGCTTTTCCTTCCCTTGGGCAGATGCTATAATGATGGGGAATACGCATACCGTCAAAAGGGAGGTTCCTTATGTTTCAAATGGCGTCCCCCCAGGATCGGGCGGAATTAAAAGACCTGTGGCAGCTCTGCTTTCAGGAGTCCCAGCCCTTCCTGGATTGGTTTTTCACAGACCGGTTCCTGCCCGCCTATTGCCCCATTTACCGGGAGGACGGGGTCATCCAGGCCGCCCTCCACGGCCTGCCCGCCCATATGCGGGTCCGTGACCGGATCGCCCCCTGCGTGATCATCGCCGGGGTGGCTACCCATCCGGATTTCCGGGGCCGGGGGCTGATGCGGGGGCTGTTGGGCTATTACCTGCCCTATTTGGGCGGGTTGGGCATCCCCCTGGCGACCCACCGGCCTGTGACCCTGCGGACCTATGCTTCCGCCGGCCACTTCCCCGTCAGCGACAGCCGGTACCTATCTCTGCCCCCGGACGCTCCCCGGCCGGCGGAGGACCCCTGCCAGCAGGTTCCCCTCCTGGAGCGGGCTTCGGAGCTATATGGCTGCTACCAACGGTTTTCCCTGGGCTATAGCTGCATTCTAAGCCGCAGCTATGCGGACTTTTTCCTCAAGTGCAAGGACTATTTGGCCAGCGACGCCAAATGCATCCTGACCCAGGATGCCCAGGGCCAAGTGGAAGGCTACTGCGTCTATTTCGATTCCCCAGGGGAAGGGGCCGAACCGCCCAGCTTATATGGGGAAGAATGCGTCGCCCTGTCTCCGGAAGCCTATGCAAGGCTGTGGGCAAGCCTTGCAGCGCGCAGCCAGGGCAAGGCCCTGAAGGTACGCATGGCCCCCAACGCGCCCCTATGCCCGGCGGGCGCCCAGTGGGAGACCCTGCCCCGCAGCGTATGGGGGGTGACGAATGTTTCCAGCCTATTGGCCCTCTTGGGGCTGCCGGGGGAAGGCGTCCTGGAGGTGGAAGACCCATTGGTAGCATCCAACCGGGGGCTTTACACCCTTTGCGGGCAACCCGCCCAAGGGAAGCCCCAGTTGGTCATCCCGGCGGGACGGCTCGCCCAATGGGCCAGCGGCTACAGAACCATGGCCCAGCTGGTGGCGGAAGGCCAGGCTCAGGCGCTGGACCCGGCCATCGTCCCCATCCTGGACGCAGGGCCCCGCCTCCCCTGCTTCACCATAGACGAATATTGATCGCCTATTGGGGCACGGCTTCCCCCAGCACCTGGCCGATGGGCTGGCGTAAAATCAGATCCGCCCGCCGGTCGTAAGGGGTCTCCGTCTTGTTGATCAGGATCAGATGCTTCCCCATGAAAAACTCCAGCAGGGAGGCCGCCGGATATACGGACAGGGAGGTGCCGCCTACGATCATGGTATCCGCGCTGCTCACCGCCGCCATGGCCCCCCGCCAAATCTGCTGATCCAGGGGTTCCCCATAGAGCACCACTTCCGGCTTGATAAGGCCGCCGCATTGGTCGCAATGGGGCACCCCTTGGCTGTTGCGGATATAATCCCCGTTAAAAAACCGGTTGCATTCCATGCAGCGGTTCCATTCCACGTTTCCATGGACCGGATAGACCCGCTTGCTGCCCGCCTGCTGGTGCAGGTTGTCGATGTTTTGGGTGATCACCGCGTTCAGCTTACCCGCCGCCTCTAACCGGGCCAGGGCATAGTGCGCTGGATTGGGAGATGCGGGCACCAACAGAACGCTCTTATAATAATCATAAAAAATATCCGGATGGGCCAGGAAGAAATCGTGGGACAGCAGCACCTCCGGCGGGTAACCAAAACGCTTTTGCGCGGCCTCCGCCGAGCCCTTGCTGCGGAAGTCCGGTATCCCGCTTTCCGTGGATACCCCGGCGCCCCCTAAAAAGGTCACCACCCGACTCTGCTGCAACAGCTTTTTCAGATCCTCTACGCTCCCTACCATATCCCATACCTCCCGGATTTTTCTTTCATCATACCCCCCGCGTCCGTTTCCTGCAAGCATAATCCGCCCCTTTGCTTTTCCAAATACAAATGCCCCGGCCATCTACGCCGGGGCCAGAGGAAACCCTTCCTCAAAAACGCTTCAGCCAGGTCCTTATGCCAGGATCAACTCCACCCCGGCGGCCTCCAGGCTGGCCCGGCAATCCGCCGGCACCTGGTCGGTGACCACCGCGCTCACGTCCTCGGTGGGCATCAGCATCACCACGCTGCGCCGGCCAAACTTGGAGGCGTCCGTCAGCACGATCCGCTTTGCCGCCCGCTCCCCCATGGCCCGTACCGCCTCCGCCCGGAGCATATCCACATTGGAAAAGCCAAAGGCCGGGTCAAAGCCGTCCGTGCCGAAAAAGAATTTATCCACAAAAAACTCCCGGGCGCATACCCGTACCAACGGCCCGGTGGCGGTTTGGGCGTCGGGATCATAATTGCCGCCCAGCAACACGGTCTTTGCCCCGGGCAGCCGGCCTACGTAACCGGCAATGAAAGCGGAATTGGTCACGATGGTCACATCCCGCCGCTTTTCCGCCAGCTCCGCCGCCAACAAGGCGCAGGTAGAGCCGGATTCGATCATCACCGTTTCCCCGTTTTGTACCATGGCGGCGGCCCGTTGGGCGATCCGCCGCTTTGGGCCATAGTCGAAAGCCATGCGATATGCCACATCGTCTGAGGAGATCTGTACTGCGCTGCCATGCTGCCGCCGCAACAGCCGTTCCTTTTCCAATTGGGCCAAGTCCTTGCGGATGGTCACTGCGGATACCCCTAGCGCTTCCGCCAAGGTGCTGACCTCTACGGACCCCGCTTCCCGGACCATATCCAAAATGCGCATACACCGTTCGTTCATTTCCATGTCTCCTCAAGCATTTTCAGGCTTATCCCCGGGCATATAGGCCCCCTTGTTCGCGGCCTGTTCCACGCCCTTTTTTGTGCCGCTTTTATTGTAAGGTCGCGCCTGTTCCTTGTCAAGGCGGGCCCCTTCGCAAAGCCTCTAGCGGAATCCCCGAGGGTATGCTATACTGAATCGAATCGGGATTATGGCGTAAAGGAGTTTTTTATGGAAAAATTAGGAACCGCCTGTCAGTTGCGGCTGGTTGTGCTGGACATAGACGGCACCCTCACGGACCCTGCCGGCGACATTACCCCGCCGGTACAGGCGGCGGTCGCGGCGCTTTTGCGGCGGGATATCCTGGTGGTGGTGGCCACGGGCCGCAATTTAGCCGAAATGGACCAGGTCTGGGACGCCTGGCCCCAGCTTACCCGGATCGCCTATAGCAACGGCGCCGCCATCACCGGCATGGGCCAGCCCCTGGACGATTATTTCCAAGGCATCCCCGCAGACGTGGCCCGAAGGGTTTACCAATCGGCTATGGCCGCAGACACCATGCCGGAGATCTATGCGAACGGCAAGATCTATGTGGAGGCGTCCCGCTGGGAAAAGCGGGTCTACTACCGTGCGCAATACCTGGAAGAAACCACGCCCGGATCCCGGACGCCGATCCCTTCCTTGGAAGCGATTCTCTCCCGGGCGGACGCCCGCATTGAAAAGGTAAACGTGTTTTTCCCCTGTGACGACCACCGGCTGTCCTTTGAAGCTGCCAACCAGGGCATCGGCCTTCGCACCTCCCATACCATCCAAGGGGGCCTGGAATTCAACAACCCCAAGGCCAACAAGGCGGAGGCGGTAGCCCATATCTGTAAGGCGCTGTCCATCCCCGCCCAGGCGGTGGCCGCCCTGGGGGACAGCCAGACGGACAAGGAGCTGCTGCAATGGGCCGGCTGTTCCTTTGCCATGGGCAACGCCCTGCCGGACGTGCAGGCCTGCGCCAAGCAGGTGGCGCCCCCCAACAGCCAAGACGGGGCCGCATGGGCCATCCGGGAACAGATTTTTCCCCGCTGCCCCCAGTAAAACCTCGGCGGACCTACCCCGCCAAATAAAAAACAGGCGCCCGATGCTGCTTATTGCGCAGCCATTGGGTTCCTGTTTTTTACGGTAAAATTGGACGCGGAGACAAGTCCACGGTCGCCCGGGCTTAGGACTTTCGTGGGGCGTATCCTGTTCCTGGGAGGACCTACGCGCCCTTCAGCTGATATGATCTGGTACAACCGGCCAAATGGAACACCGGGCCAAGTCCCGGCGGCAACCTTTCCGCCAGCCGCTATTGGCGGCACCGACCATACATCCAGGTATAGCGGGCGATCCGCTGGGCCAAGGCCGGGCTTGCAGCCCCAGGGGCCATGCGCCAGCGCCAGTTGCCGGCGGTGGTGCCCGGCTGGTTCATGCGGGCTTCCGCCCCCAGCCCTAAATAATCCTGCATTTGGGCGATGAACAGATCCGCCACGGAGCCCATGCCCCCGCGGATCATGGCCCAGGCCAGGCCCTCCCCTTCCCGCACCCCCAGGTATTGCCGGGCCATGGCCACGTCTGGGCCGCTGGCCTCCGCGCACCAACCTGCCGCTGTGGTATTATCATGGGTGCCGGTATAGCATACGCAGTTACGGGGATAGGTATGGGGTAGATAATCGCTGGGCTCCCGGGAATCAAAGGCGAATTGCAGCACCTTCATCCCCGGATAGCCGGAATCCGCCAGCAGCTTGCGCACCCCCGGGGTCAGATACCCCAGGTCCTCCGCGATCACCTCCAGGGAGGGATAGGCCGTTTGTATGGCCTTGATAAAATCCCAGCCGGGCCCCTGCATCCAGGCCCCGTTCCGGGCGGTGGGCTCCCCAGCAGGCACGCTCCAATAGCTTTCCAGGCCCCGGAAATGGTCGATGCGTACGGCGTCATACAGCCGCATACTGTTGTGGAGCCGCTCTAGCCACCAGGCGTAACCCTGGGCTTTCATGCTTTCCCAATCGTATAGGGGATTCCCCCATAATTGCCCATCCTTGGAAAAATAATCCGGCGGGACCCCCGCCACCCGGGTGGGGTTTCCCTCCCCGTCCAATTGAAACACCTGGGGATTGGCCCACACGTCCGCAGAATCCATGGAAACATAGATGGGCAGATCCCCCATCAGCTTGACGCCCTTTCCCTTGGCATAAGATCGCAGCGCATCCCACTGGGTATAGAAAAGATACTGTAGGTACCGGTAAAAGGCCACGTCCTCCCGGCACACCTGTTTCAGCTGGGCCAGGGCCTCCGGTTGCCGCAGCCGCACAGCCTCCGGCCATTGGGAAAAGGGTCCCATCCCGTAATGGTATTTTAGGGCCATGAACAGGGCGTAATCTTCCAGCCAAGCCCCTTGCGCCGCCCCAAAGGCGGCCTGGGCTTCCAGGTCCCGCTCCCGACCCCGGGCAAAGGCTTTGCGAAGCAAGGGAAACCGCTGCTGATAGAGCCTGCCGTAATCCACCGGCCCCGGCGCCGTCAGATGGGCTGCCACCTCTTCTTCCAGCAAAAGCCCATCCGCCACCAGCAGGTCCAGATCGATGAAGTAGGGATTCCCCGCGCTGGCCGAAAACAGCTGGTAGGGGGAATCCCCATAGCCAGTGGGCCCCAGGGGAAGAATCTGCCAATACCGCTGCTTTGCCTCCGCCAAAAAGTCCACGAAATCATAGGCGCATTGGCCAATGGACCCGATCCCGAACCGATTGGGCAAGGAGGAGATATGCATCAAAATTCCGCTGCTGCGTTCCATAACGACTGCTTTCCTTTATTATTCTTGGCTTTTTTCTATGGATCGGATGGAAGCCCCTGCCCGTAACCGGGTGGACATGATCACGTGCCGATTTCCTGCCTTGCCTTCGATCATATCCAGCAAGATCCGTACGCTTTCTTCCGCCAGGCTTTCCGCCGGCTGTTCCATGGTGGTCAGGGTGGGGATGGTATATTGGGAAACCTCCAACCCGTCTATGGCGATCACCGAACAATCCGCCGGCACCCGCTTCCCCCGCTGGTACAGGGCCTTGATGGCCGCCATGCCCATCAGGTCCGACAGGGCGAACAGGGCGGTGAAATCCCCCGCCCGGTCTATCAGGCGCTGTGTCCCTTGGTAGGCGCTCTCCATATTGAAATCATGGACGCATTCTACCAGATCGGGATCATAGGGGATGCCCTGTTCCTGTAGGGCAGCCTTATAGCCCCGGAAGCGCAATTCCCCAATAGAATGGTCGTCTTTTTCAACGATCAAGGCAGCGATGCGCCGATGGCCCCGGGTACAGAGCTCCCGAACCGCCCGGCTTGCCGCCCGGGTATCGTCGATGGTGACGGAAGAATAGGCTGCGGCGTCCAGGCAGCCAAAGGCATTGGTATAGGTACAGCACACAAAGGGCACTTGGAGCAACGCAACCTCTTCCGGGGTATAGTTAAAGCGGCCGCCGAAAAATAAAATGCCCTGGAGCCGGCGTTCCCGGGCCAAAGCCGCCGCCGCCCGGATCTCATCCCCATCCGAAGGGATCTGATGGAGCACGCAGGAATAATTGCGCCGGTAGATTGCAGGGGTGGCCGTTTTGATCAGCCGGTTGAAAAAGGGGTTCTCCGCCCCCCGCAATATGAGGGCTATGGCGTCGGATCTGGTCTTGGCCAAATTTCGGGCGCTGTTGTTGGGCACATAGCTGTTTTGGGCCACCGTCTCCAATACCCGGCGGCGAAGCCCCTCGCTTACGTCAGGATGCCCGTTGAGCACCCGGGATACCGTGCTTACGCTGGTGTTGCACATATGGGCGATGTCTTTGATGGTGATCTGCTGTTTCAAAAGCACACGTCCTTTTCTGCTAAACGCTCTGGAAACCGGAAATGGATAACCAAGGGACTGGTAACGTTTCCAGGTTGCTATAGTATACCATACCCCCTTCTTGCCTGTAAAGCGCGCCCTGCCCCGAAAAAAGCCAAACGCCCCGGACAGGGGCGTTGTCTCATGGGATAGCTAAAGGGCCTAGGCGCTGCATGGGCGCGGGGTGGCGGCATTCCCTATCCGGCGAGCCTTGCCGCCCTTGTACAGGGCGGTCAGCGGCGCCGGCGGGCAGCGTTGCGCCGCAACCCACCCTAGGCCCTAGCGCAAACGGAGCCCTTTGGATAGGTGGTTTTTCAGGGTACCGTTCACCCCTTTCCCCAGGCCCAGGGGGCAGCCTG
Source organism: uncultured Eubacteriales bacterium (assembly GCA_900543475.1). Taxonomy (GTDB): domain Bacteria; phylum Bacillota; class Clostridia; order Christensenellales; family CAG-138; genus Pelethousia; species Pelethousia gallinarum. Next base: position 6,670 of record UQRU01000002.1, on the reverse strand, counting down.
CGGTCTCCACCCGGCACCAGCCTGTTAGGCCGGCGTCCACCTCCAACGTCTCCCCCGCAAGATAGCGGGCCAAATCCTCCCCCTGGGGCGCCACCCGCCGCGCCCAGGAAAGCCCCGCCGCCATGGCCAGGGCATGGCTGGGCTGAAAACGGCCCCGCAGCAGATCGCCTGCATAAATGCCCGCCGTGAGCATATGCACCCGCTCCAAGCCCTTGGGCAGGGGCTGGGGAAGAAGCAGCACCCGGCCGTCCGGCAGTTGCACCGGCTTCCCCGGCAGGGGACCGGAAAAGGTATCCTTGCAAAAGGCCGAAAAAGCCGCGTCCTTACACTGGGGCAGGGACAGCTCCCCCAGGGGCTTCTCCACCCCTGCTGAGCCGGCATGACGCAACCGGGCCACGAAATGGCCCTCCCCCTTCACCCGGTGGGGATACAGGGTTTCGGCAGATTCCAGCTGAAAGGCCGGATGCCGCTTTAGGAAATCCTCCACCACCCCCTGATTCTCCTCCTGGGAAAAGGTGCAGGTGGAGTAGACCAGCAAGCCCCCCGGCGCCACCGCCTGGGCTGCGCTCCCCAGGATGGCCTGCTGCCTTTTGGCGCAGGCGGCCACATGCTGGGGCGACCAGGCGGCTACCGCCGCCGGGTCCTTGCGGAACATGCCCTCCCCGGAGCAGGGCGCGTCCACCAGCACCCGATGGAAATACCCGGGCAGGGCCTCGCATAAAACATCCGGCCGGGCGCAGGTGACCACCCCATTGGCCACCCCCAGCCGCTCCAGGGTAAACCGCAGGGTCTTGGCCCGGCCGGGCACCACCTCGTTGGCCACCAATAGGCCCTGACCTGCCAGCCGGGCGGCGATGCCGCCGCTTTTCCCGCCGGGAGCGGCGCATAGGTCCAATACCCGCAGCCCCGGCTCCACCTCCAGCGCCCCGATGGGGGCCATGGCGGAAGGTTCCTGCAAATAGAACATGCCGGCCAGATGATAGGGATGGTTCCCCAGCGGGGGCGCGTCCGGGGGCAGCAAAAACCCTTCCGGTAGGATGCCCCCTGGCTCCAAAGCCACCGGGGAGATCCGCAGGAAATCCGCCACGCTAAGGCGCAGGGGATTGACCCGCAAGCCCCGGCGAGGGGGCTGGTCATAGCAGGCGAAAAAGGCCGGGGCCTCCGGCCCCAGCCTTTGCTGCATACGCTGCATAAAAGCTTGTGGTAATTCGATCATATCCCTCCCGGGCCTTAGAATACCCGCTTGGCCCACTGGAAGTTTTCCGACGCCCAATCCGACCAGCTGCTGATGATAACTTTCCCTGCGCTGGAAGAGGCGTGGATATACTTGCCGCTCCCCATATAGATGCCCACATGGCCGATATCCGATTCGCCCACGCTATTGGTGAAGAATACCAGGTCGCCCCGGATCAGGCTGCCCTGGTCGGGAATGGTCTGCCAGGAATCCACCCGGGCAAGGTTTTTGGAAGACATACGGCTCACCTGCACCCCCGCGGAGCGCAGGCAATAATATACCAGGCCCGAGCAGTCGAAGGAATTGGGGCCTTCATCCGCATATACATAGGGGCAGCCCAGCCGGCTCTCCGCCGTGGCGATCATGGCCTCCACACCGGAACCTGCAGAGGGAATGCCGTCTCCCGCAATATCCGAACCGGACCAATTCCCGCCGGAACTGCCGCCGGAATCCGGCGTAGAGACAGGCGCCTCCGTCTCCTGGGGGATCCAAAGCTCCGGTGGGATCTCGCCAGGCTCAGTGACAGGCTCGTCCTCTTGCGGTTTCTCCGTCTTGACGGGGGCCTTGGTGGCTTCCGGCTTGGGAGTCTTGGTGGGCTTCGGCGTGGGGGACGGCGTAGGCGTGGGGTCCACCTTTGGCAGGGCGTCGGAGGAATACAGCACATCCCGGGTCTGCTGATCCTCGATGCCGGTGGTGGCCAGCTTGTTCTTGGTCTGGAAGGCGATCAGGGCTTCCTGGGTAGCGGTGCCAAAGTATCCGTTGCGCTTTTCCCCATTTTCCCCATAATAGCCCAGGTCATACAGCTGGTTTTGCAGGCGCTTTACATCGTTGCCCGAATCCCCGGCCTCCAAATGATAGGTGGCCGCCTCTTGGGAAAATAGGATGGACTGGGTCAGCTCGTCTGCAACGCCGGTCTCGGTCATATTGTGGATTCGCTGGAACCGCTTGATGGCTTCCGCCGTCTGCTCGCCAAAAAGCTCCGTGGGCTGGTCGCCATCCAAGTATTCCAGCTCCATCAGCCGGATCTGGATATCCATGACCATGGGATCTGTATCCCCTTCCCGCAGGGTGCGGTACTGGCTGCCGGCGTCTTGGGAACGGACTTCGCTATCCCCAGCCTGCATTTCCGCTGCTGGCGCGGACAGGGCGGCCACCGGTTCCAAGGGCGTCTCAGGCAAGGGCGTAGCCTCGGGGATCTCCACCACCGTAGGGGTAAGGCCAATTACGTTAAACAGCAAAGGAATCCCAAGGAAAGTCACCGCGCCTATGGATGCCACGCATAATACAGGCGTGCGCAGCCGCCGAAGTAAGCTGGCCCGGCTTTCCTTTGCCCGACGTTTTTCTTTCCAGTCATTCACATTCGTATCCATGGTATAATTCTACCATATTTCGACCTGGAATAACAAGGCCAACTGCCCATTCCTTGCATAAACCAGCGGATTTTGGGGTCTTTTCCGTCAAAATGTTCCAGCATGGCGCTGCCAAAACAGGCCGCTGCCATAGCGCTCCTTTGATTCCCCCCCCTTTAACGCCCTAGGGATCGGCCTTGTCCGTGCTTTCGCGTTGGCATAGACGGCGGGTTGTGGTATAATAATTTGGATTTTGTTGTAGGGAGGATGGAGCCATGGCAGTGCTTGCCGCCAGCGGTCTTAGCAAAAGTTATGCTGCCCGCACCCTTTTTGACCAGGTGAGCTTTGAATTGGCCCCCAAGGATAAGGTGGGCCTGGTTGGGGTGAACGGCTGCGGTAAGACCACCCTCTTTCGCATTCTCAGCGGGGCGGAAGCCCCGGACGCCGGCAATGTATATCAAAGCAAAGAGGTCCGGCTGGGGGTTTTGCAGCAAAGCGTAGAAAGCGGGCCCCAGAGCCTATATGCCTATGTGTTGGATGCCTTTTCCCATCTATTGCAGGCGGAGGCGGAATTCGACCAGGTGACGGCTGCCCTGGAAAACGCCGCCGGAGAAGACGCCGCCCTGCTGGTGCGCCGGCAAGCCGCCCTGCAGGATCGCTTGGGCCGGGAAGACGCCTTGACCATGCGCAGCCGTACCCGCAGCATGCTGTTGGGCCTGGGCTTTACAGAACCAGAGCTGGCGCAGCCCCTCGCCACCCTCAGCGGCGGCCAGCGGAACAAGGCACAGCTGGCCCGTTTGCTATTGAGCCAGGCCAACCTGTTGCTGCTGGACGAGCCCACCAACCACTTGGATATGGATGGCATCCGCTATTTGGAGGATTTTTTGCGGGGCTATGCTGGTACGTTTATGGTGATTTCCCACGATCGGTATTTTTTAGACCGGGTCACCACCCGCACCATGGAGCTCAAGCATGGCCGATTGTTGCAAAGCAACGGCAGCTATACCCGCCATTTAGAGCTGACCGCTGACCGGAACGAGATCCTGCGGCGGCATTATGAAAACCAAAAAAAGGAGATCCGTCGCCTGGAAGGGGTCATCGAACAGCAACGCCGTTGGAACCAGGCCCACAACTATGTGACCATCGCCTCCAAGCAAAAGCAGATCGACCGGCTCAAAGCCGCCCTAACGCCCCCGGAAGCGGATACTGCCTCCATCCGCTTCCACTTCACCGCCCAGGAGCCTGGTGGCAACGACGTGCTGCTTTGCGATGATCTTGCCAAATCCTATGGCCAGCCTGTGTTTTCCCATGTATCCCTCCACATCCGCCGGGGGGAACGGGTATTCCTTTTGGGGCCCAACGGGTGCGGCAAAACCACCCTATTGCGGCTGATCATGGGCCGGGAAAAAGCCGACCAGGGCCAAATTCGCCATGGCGCCCGGGTAAAGGCCGCCTATTACGAGCAAATCATGGACAACATGCCCCCGGAACGCACGGTGATGGAAGAGATCCAAGCAGCCTATCCCCGTATGGACGGCGCCCAGGTGCGTAGCGCCCTAGCTGCCTTTCTCTTTACGGGGGACGCCGTATTCAAGCAGATCGGCCCCTTATCCGGCGGGGAAAAGGCCAGGATCCAGCTGCTCAAGCTCATGCTCAGCGGGGCCAACCTATTGCTGCTGGACGAGCCCACCAACCATTTGGACATCGATTCCCGGGACGCCCTGGAAAGCGCCTTGGAAGCCTATGAGGGCACCCTGCTGGTGGTGACCCACGACCGGTATCTGGTGAATCGGCTGGCGGACCGGGTGTTATATTTGACTCCGAATGGGATTCAATCCTATATCGGCGGCTATGACGACTATCTCAGCGCCCGAGAGGCGGAAAGCCAGGCGGAAGCGGCCCGGCAAGCCCAACAATGCCCCCCCAACCACAAGCCCAACGCCTATCGGGAGCAAAAGGAGCGCCAAAGCGCCATCAACCGGGCCAGCGGGGAGGTGCGGCGGCTGGAAGACCGTATCGCCCAGGCCGAAGAGCAGCTGGCTCAGCTCAACAGCCAGCTGGCCAGCCCGGAGGTGGCCACAGATTATGTTCGGTCCGGCCAATTGGCCCAGCAGGCCCAAGAGGCCCAGGCCCAGTTAGATGCCCTCTATACTGCCTGGGAAGCGGCCCAGGAAGCTTTCGAGGCCCTGACCAGGGCAGAATGACCGGCCGCTCACGCTGGTCGTGATATAACGTCCCTTCGCGCCACAAAAAAATTGGCCTTGCGGCCAATTTTTTTATATGCTATGGAACATGCTGCGCATGGGAAAGCCCGTGGCTTGCCTATCGGGATATGGCCAGGGGGATCACTCCTCCTTTTCCTCCTCTTCCTCTTGGCTGGGCGTAGGCAGTTTTTCCACCAGGGCTTCTTCCACCCGCCGGTCTTCTACCCGTTTCACATGGATGCGCAGGCCGTTTACCTCCACCTCCAGGGTCTCCCCATCCTGGGGAATGGTGTGCAGGCAACTGAATACCATGCCCCCCACGGTATCGTAATCTTCATCCTCGGGGATATCCATGCCCAAGGCCTCGCTTAGATCCTCCACCCGGGTGCTGCCATGGACCCGCCACAGGTTTTCACCCAGCTTTACAATGTCCTCCGGTTCCTCGGGATCAAACTCATCGTAGATGTTCCCCACGATCTGCTCCAGCAGATCCTCAATGGTGATCACGCCTGCCGTCTCGCCATATTCGTCGATGACCACGGCGATATGCACCTTATTATGCTGCATATCCTTGAACAACTGGTCCGCCCGGATGCTTTCCGGCACGCAATAGGGCTTGCGCATCAGGCTGGCGATATCGCAGGAGCGGCCCTCCCCAATGGCCAGCAGGAAGTCTCTCGCGTTTAGGATGCCCACCACGTCGTTGATATCCTCGTCGTACACCGGATAGCGGGACAGGCCGGTCTCCTTGATCAGCTTCAGGATATCCTCCCGGGTGTCTTCCAGGGAAATGGCCTCCACATCCGGGGTGCGGGTCATGGCGTCGCACACGGACACATCGTTGAATTCAAACACATTTTGAATCCATTCCTTTTCATCCGTATCGATGGCGCCTTTTTCCTCGCCTAGATCCACCATCATGCGGATCTCGTCCTCGGATACGGTTTCATCCTCCGCCTCGGTCTTAAGCCGCAGCAGCCGCAACACGCCATTGGTACTCACGCTCAACAGCCAAATTACCGGCTTCATGATCACGGAAATTGCGCTCACCACCACCGAGGTGACCCGGGCCACTTCCAGGGGCTTTTGCATGGCGATGCGCTTAGGCACCAGCTCGCCCAGCACCAGGGTAAAATAGCTGAGGATGATGGTGATGATCACGATGGAAATGGCGTTGAGGGACGCCAGAGAAATGCTCTGGAACGCCAGGTCGTTGTAGATCCAATCCACAATATAATCGGAGAAGTTCTCCGCAGCAAAGGCGCTGCCCAGGAAGCCGGCCATTGTGATGGCGATCTGAATGGTGGAAAGGAAGCTGGAAGGCTCCTCCACCAGCTTCAGCAACCGGGGGGCGCTTTTATCGCCTTCCTCCGCCATCTTGCGGAGCTTCGTAGCATTTAGGGAGATGACGGCGATCTCCGTGGCGGCAAAAAAGCCGTTGAGTAGGATCAGAAAAACCTGTAAAAGCAATTGACTGGGTATGGAATCCAAAAAAATCTCTCCTTTTTCTCTAACACGCCCTGTGGGCTAATACGATTTTTTTACACACAAAAAGGCACACCTTGCCTGTTCTACAAAAGAACGCAAGGTCATGCCCGAAGCCAATATAGGCGTTTACGCTGTATCACGGCGTTACTTGGACTTTCGTCGCTTTCCGTATCCTCCATGGGACGTCCTTTCTTAAAAAATATATTACGCATATTGTACACGGATATGGCCCATCTGTCAACAGGCCCCCCTTGCATCCCGCTGGGCATCCTTTGTAATATGCACGGCATTCTATGCAAAGGGGCGCAGCCAATGGCTGCGCCCCTTTGGCTGTCGAAAAAGTGGCTTGCGCCACTTTTTCGAGGTGTTCATAGCTCCCTTGCGCCTACGGCGCG
>UQRU01000001.1 GCA_900543475.1 uncultured Eubacteriales bacterium | reverse complement strand
CTACCGGCTCAAAACCCGCACCCGGAATCAGAGCATCCATCTGGACGGCCTGCAGAAGGGCCATGTGGCCCTGCAGCTGTTTGCCTGCTGGTATGACAGCAAGCTGAAGACCTCTCCCTCCCAGCAGTGCTTCACCATGATAGACTGCTTTTACCGGATGCTGGAGGAGAATCCGGAGCTGGTGCCTTTCAGCCCCACGTTTGACCCTGCCAGCGGCAAAACCGCCGCCCTGCTGACCGTTGAGGGAGGCGAGGCCTGCGAGGGGAGCCTGAGCATGCTGCGCATCTTCAAGCGGCTGGGCGTTGGGGCCATGACCTTTACCTGGAACGAGAATAACGAGTTGGGCGGGGCCGCCATGGCCCGGCGGCAGAAGGGGCTGACGGCTCTGGGCAAGGAGATGCTCCGGGAGATGAACCGCATTGGCGTGGCCATGGATGTGAGCCACCTGTCGGATGCGGGCATACTGGACGCCCTGAGTTATTCCGATGCCCCGGTGTTCGCTTCCCATTCCAATGCCCGCAGTGAGTGCGGGTCGGCCCGGTGCCTGCCGGATGAGATGATCCGGGAGATCGCCCTGCAGGGCGGGGTCATAGGGGTGAATTTCTATTCCCCCCAGCTGGTGGAAAAGGGCCGGGCCCATATGGAGGATATCGTCCGCCACATTATGCACATCGTCAGCGTGGGAGGCATAGACTGCTGCTGCTTCGGCTCCGATTTTGACGGCATGGGCACCTATCCCCCGGGACTGGAGGACAGCTCAGGCTTCCCGCGGCTGTGCGAGCTGCTGCGGCAGGCAGGATTTTCACGGGAGGAGACGGAAAAAATCGCCTATTGGAACCTGCACCGGTATCTGAGCCGGTTCGTGTGATATATTTTTTGCCGGATCGGGCGGAAAAGGGCTTGCTTTTTTTCGCCCGGTTTGGTACAATAGTAAAGCACTCTGAAAAGCGCATACAGGGGCATGATGTAATGGTAACATAGCGGTCTCCAAAACCGTTCTTGAGGGTTCGAGTCCTTCTGCCCCTGCCACAATAAGAACCTTGATGTTTATTGCATTAAGGTTCTTATTGCTTATTTTAACCAAGAAAGGATTTCTCCCCTATGATCTACCACGCGATCTATCATCCTGCTCTGGAGGATTATACCCAGGATGGGGCCATGACCATCAACGGCTTGCTTAAAGGGCTGGAAAATGCAGGAAACCAGCATTCCGACTCTGTATGCGATGGCGCCATTGGCAGAGACCGGGCAGGCAAGGCATGGATCTTGACGGATTGGCAGGTAGAGATATACCGGCGGCCCCGTTATTGTATCCCCTTGCAGATCCAGACCTGGCAGCGGGCAGCCCGGGCGACCTTTGCCCTGTTTCGGGAATACCTGGTTTCGGACGGGCAGCCGGGCTACGCGGCCCGGGCGGTTTCCCGCCTGGTGCTGATAGATATGGAATCCCAGCGGATCATCCGGCCTGGCGATGCGCTGGTCCAGCTCTATACCCCAGAGGACCAGCGGGTATTTGAAGACCCCGGCGTGGAAAAGCTACGGGAACCGGATCGCTATACCCAGCAGATCTGCCTTTCCCTTCGCCGCTCAGACATAGATTATAACGAACACGTACATAACCTATGTTATCTCGATTTTGCCCTGGAGGCATTGCCGCTGTCTGTCTACCAACGGCAAGCGGATTTTCATAAGCTCCGCATCGTATATAAATCGCCGGTCAAAGCGGGCACAACCTTGGTTTGCCGATATGCTGCGGAAGAACAGCGCCATATCGTAGGCATCTACGGCGAGGACGAAGGCTTGCGCACCCTGGTTTCCCTGGGTTAGAAAAGCTGGCGGTCATTGCCCGAGACACAGGATCATCCAGGACAGGAAATGAAGCGGCCCACAAGCACGATCGCTTGGGGCCGCATTTGTATGGTTTCTTGTTTCTTTTGCTTAGGCTTTTTTGCCTACCTGTCGTTGTATCGCCTTGACCAATTCTACAATAGGGATCACCGCAAAGGCCAGCGCCAAGGCCACCCCATACTCGGCTAGGCTGATGTGGGTAAAGCCAAAGGCTGTAGAAATCCCCGGTAGATAGATGGCGGCAGTGGTCAGCACCAAACTCAAAAGCATACCGCCCCACAAGAAGCGATTGTGCCCTTGCATGTGGAAAATGCTGTGCCGTTGGCTGCGCATATTGAAGCTGTGGAAGATCTCCGCCATGCTCATGGTGAGGAACGCCATGGTGGTGCCATCCGGGCTGTTGGTAATTTCCCAAACCCCCGCCTCCATGTAATGGCCGATGAAATATGCCCCCATGGTCAAAATGGTCACCAGCACCCCCTGATAGGCCACGTCCACCCCCAGGCCGCCTGCGAAAATGCCGTCCTTGGGGTCCCGGGGCGGCCGCTCCATGAGATCCGGTACGCCCTGTTCCATGCCCAGGGCCAGGGCCGGGAAGCAGTCGGTGATCAGGTTGATCCACAATAGATGGGAAGGCTGTAGAATGACAAAGCCCATAAGGGTGGCCAGGAATATGCTTAATACCTCGCTCATATTGGAGCCTAGCAGGAACTGGATGGACTTGCGGATGTTATCATAGATCCGCCGGCCTTCCTCTACCGCTCCCACAATGGTGGCAAAGTTATCGTCCGCCAGCACCATATCCGCCACATTCTTTGTAACGTCGGTACCGGTGATCCCCATGCCTACCCCAATATCCGCACTTTTGATGGAGGGGGCGTCATTGACCCCGTCGCCGGTCATGGCGGTTACATATCCACGCTTGCGCCAAGCATTTACAATACGTACCTTGTGTTCCGGCTGGACCCTAGCGTATACGCTGTAGCGGTCCACGGAAGCCTCCAGGGTAGCGTCATCCATTTCATTTAACTCGGCGCCAGTAATAGCCACTTGGCCTTCCCCCAAGATGCCCAGCTCGTTGGCTATGGCAACGGCGGTATCCCGATGATCGCCCGTGATCATAATGGGACGGATCCCCGCCTTCTTACATAGGGCGATGGCGTCCAGCACCTCCGGCCGGATAGGGTCGATCATACCTGCCAGCCCCAAGAAGGTCATATCGTTTTCTAAGGCTGCTGGCGACATATCTTGGGGCGCTTCCGTATATACCCGCTTGGCTGCACAGAGCACCCGCAAGGCTCGGTCTGCCATGGCCTTATTGGCGGCCAGGATATCCTGCCGGGCCTGCTCGGTCAAAGGAAGCGCCTGTCCGTCCTTTTCATAATATCTGCAACGCTTGAGCACTTCGTCGGGCGCGCCTTTGGTATATTGCACAATGCCCTGGCTGGTACGATGCAGCGTGGACATCATTTTCCGGTCGCTGTCAAAAGGCGCTTCGCCAATTCGCGGCATTTCCGCCTCCAAGGCTGGTTTTGGCTGGCCTTCCTTTGTCGCCCAATTCACCAAAGCGCATTCCGTAGGCTCCCCGACCGCCGCGCCGCTGGAATCTGGCGTGGCGTCCGAGCACAGGGCCATGGCCCGCTGGGTCTCCTCCACGGCGCCATAGCTATCCACCACGGTCATCTTATTCTGGGTCAAGGTGCCGGTCTTATCGCTGCATATGATCTGCGCGCAGCCCAGGGTTTCCACAGCGGTAAGCCGGCGGATCACCGCATTGCGTTTGGACATATTGGTAACGCCGATGGACAGCACCACCGTTACCACCGTCGCTAACCCCTCCGGCACTGCGGCCACAGCTAGGCTTACGGCGATCATAAAGGTATCCAATACCACGTTCAGATGGAAGTCCCCTGCCTTAAGCAAAGAGAATACAAAGATGAATACGCTGATCCCCAGCACCAGCCAGCTCAAGATCCGGCTTAATTGGGCCAGCTTGATCTGCAAGGGCGTCTGGCTATCCTCTGCCTGGGACAAGATCCCTGCGATCTTCCCCATCTCCGTTTCCATGCCGGTCCCTGTAATGATGGCACGCCCGCGACCGTATACCACCGTGCTTCCCATATAGACCATGTTTTTCCGGTCGCCTAAGGGTACGTCCCCGCTTTGGGGATCTAATGGCTGGATATCCTTATCCACCGGCACGCTTTCCCCGGTTAGGGCCGCCTCCTCGATCTTCAAGCTGGCGCTTTCCAATAGCCTGCCGTCTGCGGGTACCGCATCCCCTGCTTCTAATAGGATCACATCGCCGGGCACCAGCTCTTCGCTTTTTAAATGGATGATTTCCCCATCCCGTATGACCTTGCTGGTGGCTGCGGTCATAGCTTGCAAAGCCTCGATGGCTTTCTCCGCTTTGCTTTCCTGATACACCCCAAGGATGGCGTTGATCAGCACCACAACCAGGATGATCGCCACCTCGCCTAGCCCCTCCTGGCTATATATGGACGTAACGGCAGATACGCCGGCGGCAACCAGTAAAATCAAGATCATCGGGTCCTTCAATTGGTTTAAGAACCGATGAAACAATGACTCCTTCTTTGCCTCTTTTAGCTTATTTTTTCCGTATTTTTCCAGCCGGCACGCTGCTTCCTGGCTGGTTAGCCCCCGGGGATCTGAGCCATATGCTTCGATCACCTGTTCCACTTGGACTGTATATGCCTTCATGCCTTCGTTCCTTCCTTTTTTATTTTTTATTTTTTATTTTTTATGCTGGATGCGTTGTCGGTCCTTATCCTGTTAGAATTGCCTTTTTTTATGATTCCTTACGTAAAAATAAGCCCGGTGGAGAGGGCGGCGGAAAGGCATTGCGCACTTCCATCCCGTTTCCCCGCGGCGTTAGCTGGCCGGTCCTAAAAGGCCGCATTCTGCTGGAAGAAACGGGCTTTGAATCGACGCCGTTCCCCTTTGCGGGCAAACGAAAAACAAAAACAATTTCCACCCTTCCCCAAGCATGATACCATAGATATGCGCCCGGATGCAAGCCAAATGGGCAGATTTTTCTGATTCTCTCCGGCCTGGTCACATTCTACACAAATTGCAGGATATAATCGTGCAGATTGTTATAGGCAATGCTCCGGATCTCCTGCTGGGAAAACCCGGCTTTTTCCAGGGCGCATAACACATTGGGCAGATCCTCTTGGGTTTTGATATCCTGGGGATATTCCCACATGCCGTCAAAGTCTGAGCCCAGCGCCACATGCTGCGCCCCCACGAGGCTGGCAATATAAGCAGCGTGTCGGGCTACATCTTGGGCGCATGCATTGGAAGGAAACTGGGAAAGCTGGGGCGGATAAAAATTGACGCAGATGACCCCGCCGCATTGGGCGATCTCCCGAATGTGCCGGTCTAGCAAGGAACGCCGATGCTGACAAACCGACCGGGCGTTGGAGTGGGAAGCAAAAATCGGCCTTTCGGCTGAAGCAAGTACATCGTCGATCCCTGCATCGCTCAGGTGGGAAACGTCTAGGGCAATTCCCAATCGGTGCATCTCCCGAACCACCTTGCGGCCTAGATCCGTCAAGCCCTTATTTGCGCGCCGCATAGCCGGAGAGGCCAAACAATTGCTATAGTTCCAAGTGAGGGTCATGGCCCGGACCCCCAGCCTATAAAACATCCGCAACGCTTCCAAGCTTCCATCGATCCCTTCCCCACCTTCGATGGTAAGGACGGTGGCGATTTTGCCCTGGCCCGGTTGAAAATCCGGCGTTAAGGGCGTCAAACGGTCGGCATTCTGTTCCAGCATACGCCAGTAGGCATCGATCAGCTCTAAGCACTGGCTAAGGCCATTTTGCTTTGCGTCCCCGTCGATCCATGCGGCAAAGAATTGTAAGGCAACATTGGACGCCTGCATATAGGGAATGGAAACTGCCTGCCGGCTGGCAGGGCGGCTTATATCCCAGCCTTCATGCAGCATATAATATAGGAAATCGCAGTGTCCATCCGCAATGGGAATGGCTTCCAATTTTACCCCTCCCTTCAAAATGATGCAGCAAAGCCGTTGGCAAGGGATACCTGCCAACGGCTCTTTTCCTACACAGGGATGTTCCAGTTATTTTGCATACTCCACAGCCCGGGTCTCCCGGATTACATTTACCTTGATTTGTCCAGGGTATTCCAGATCCGCCTCGATCCGCTTCACGATCTCCTTGGCCATCAGGATGGTATCTGCATCGTTGACGCTTTCGGGCTTCACCAGGATGCGCACCTCTCGGCCAGCTTGCATGGCGAAGGATTTATCCACCCCCTCAAAGGAATTGGCGATCTCCTCCAGCTTCTCCAGCCGCTTGATGTAATTCTCCAAGGTTTCCCGCCGGGCGCCGGGCCTGGCAGCGGAGATGGCGTCTGCCGCCTGTACCAAAACGGCTTCCACGGTGCTGGGTTCCACATCGCCATGGTGCGCCTGGATCGCGTGGATGATCTGATTGTTTTCCCGATATTTCTTGGCCAGGTCCGCGCCGATCTGGGCGTGGGGGCCTTCTATCTCGTGATCCACCGCTTTCCCGATGTCATGCAGCAATCCAGCCCGTTTGGCCAGCGCCACGTTAGCGCCGATCTCAGAGGCCATGATCCCTGCCAGATGGGCCACTTCAATGGAATGCTTCAATACGTTTTGGCCATAGCTGGTGCGGTAACGCAGCCGACCAAGCAACTTGACCAGCTCGTGATGTAACCCGTGAAGCCCCACCTGGAACAGGGCCTGTTCGCCTGCTTCCCGGATCTGGGCATCCACTTCCTTGCGGGCCTTCTCCACCATCTCTTCGATGCGGGCAGGATGGATGCGGCCGTCTAGGATCAGCTTTTCCAAGGCGATCCGGGCGATCTCCCGCCGGACCGGGTCAAAACCAGAAAGGATGACCGCTTCCGGCGTATCGTCGATGATCAAGTCCACCCCGGTGGCGGTTTCCAGGGTGCGGATATTCCGCCCCTCCCGGCCTATGATACGGCCCTTCATCTCGTCGTTGGGCAGGGGCACCACGGATACCGTGGCCTCCGCCACATGGTCTGCGGCGCACCGCTGCACCGCCAAGGAAATGATGTTGCGGGCGCGTTTGTCCGCTTCTTCTTTGGTTTTTGCTTCGATCTCCCGGAGCATCAGCGCCGCGTCATGGCGGGCTTCCCGCTCCACGTTCCCCAATAGGATCTCTCTTGCCTCGTCCATCGACAAGCCGGAGATCGTCTCCAATTCCTTCAATTGACGGTCATGGATCTCTTTTGCAGCAGCTTCGATCTTTTCCGCCTCTTTAAATTTTTCGTTCAACTGGGCTTCCCGCTGCTCGATCCCATCCATCTTCTTATCCAGGGTCTCTTCCCGCTGGGCCAGCCGGCGTTCGGACCGCTGAAGCTCATTGCGCCGGTCGCGCAGATCCTTCTCGCTCTCGCTCTTTATTTTGTAGGCTTCTTCCTTGGCCTCAAGTATGGTCTCTTTTTTAATGGTTTCCGCGCGCTTTTGCGCATCGTCTATCATTTTTTTAACGGCGTCCTCTGCCTTTGCGACTTTGGCTTCGGCAATGTTGCGCCGGTAAACATAACCAGCAAAGAAGAATACAACGGAGCACACAACCCCGATGATAATCGGGAGCAAAAAATCCATCACGGCGAATATCCACCTCCAAGCATCGTTCGTATTCGATTATTCCATAAAGTGAGCGTAAATTATCCAGCATGTATGGACTGAATCCAATGAAAAGATTTCACAGGATTACACACCGCCATAATTACTCATACCGATTTTACCTGCTTTAGAAATAAAAGTCAAGGCACCCAAGGGGGTGCCTATGACTTTTTTCCATAAAATGCCAAGAATTCCCAAGGGTTGCCTGCGGCTTTGTCAACGGTCAATCCGCCGACTCTTCCATGGGTTCCCGCGCTGTGCTGCCTTTCGGTTTTGGGGCTGGGACATCCTGCATAGCCCGCAGCTTCCCTTCGATCTCCTGGCAGAGCTCATGATTATCCTTGAGGAATAGCCTGGCGTTGTCCCGGCCCTGTGCCATGCGCATATCCCCGTAGGAATACCAGGCGCCGGTCTTGGATATGATCTTGCGTTCTACAGCCAGATCCAAGATCGCGCTTTCATTGGAGATGCCTTCCCCGTAGATGATATCGAATTCCGCCTGCTTGAAGGGCGGCGCCACTTTATTTTTGACCACCTTGATCCGGGTACGGTTGCCTACGATTTCCGTGCCGTTTTTGATCACGTCGATCTTGCGCACATCCATGCGGATGGAAGCATAAAACTTCAAGGCTTTGCCGCCTGTGGTGGTCTCCGGATTGCCGAACATGACCCCCACCTTTTCCCGCAGCTGGTTGATGAAGATGACGATGGTATTGGACTTGCTGATCACCCCTGCCAATTTGCGCAGGGCTTGGCTCATCAGCCGGGCTTGTAAGCCCACGTGGGAGTCCCCCATGTCCCCTTCGATCTCCGCCTTAGGCACCAGTGCCGCCACCGAATCGATGACCACCACATCGATGGCGCCGCTACGCACCAGCGCTTCCGTGATTTCCAATGCTTGTTCGCCGGTATCCGGCTGGGATACGTACAACTCATCCACGTTTACACCCAGGTTTTCCGCATAAACCGGATCTAGGGCATGCTCCGCATCGATAAACGCCGCTGCGCCGCCGGCCTTTTGCGCCTCTGCTATGACATGCAGGGCGATGGTCGTCTTACCGGAAGATTCCGGGCCATAGATCTCGATGATCCTGCCCCGGGGAATGCCGCCTACCCCCAAGGCCAAATCCAAGGCCAGGCAGCCGGTAGATATGGTGGATACGCTGATCTTGGCAGCCGCATCCCCCAGCTTCATAATGGCGCCCTTGCCAAATTGTTTTTCTATTTGGCTTAGGGCCATTTCTAGGGCTTTTTCTTTTTCCATCATGGGATAAACAGGCTCCTTTTCTGGATAAAATTTGGTTCAGTTGGTCTGCGCTGGCGGCTGCCTGCGCCCTTCTTGCGGATCGATCATGCTTCCAGCATCCCTGTAAGATGGCGGCGTAACATATCCAATCCTTCCAATACCGCCGCTCCACGGATCCGTTCCCGATCGCCTGCAAAATGCATCTCATGGACATATTCCCCGGTTTCACAGGACAGGGCTACATACACCAAGCCCACCGGCTTTTCCCCTGTGCCGCCGCTAGGTCCCGCGATCCCTGTGGTGGCCAAAGCCAGGTCTGCGCCTGCGCTTTGCCGCATGCCCTGGGCCATTTCCAGGGCGGTTTCCCGGCTGACGGCCCCATGGCTTGCCAGGGTCTTTTCGCTTACCCCCAACCGCCGCATCTTGGCGGCATTGGAATAGGTAACGCAGCCCTCTAAAAACCAAGCGGAACTCCCAGGAACAGAAACAAGGGTAGAAGCCAGCATCCCGCCAGAACAGCTTTCCGCTACAGCCAGGGTCTTGCCCGCCTTTTCCAGCAAACCGGCGCAAACCCGTTCCAACGGTTCCCCATGGAGGGCGTAAACCACGCTGCCCAGCCGGTTTTGTATTTGCTGTACCACTGGCTGTAATAGCGCAGCCCCCTCCTGGTCGCTGTTGCAGCGGGCCGTCACCCGGATGGTGGTCTCGCCAGTGAGGGCATAGGTGGCGATGGTGGGATTGGTCTGCTGCTCGATCATGTCGCCCAGTTGGTCGGCTACCATGGATTCTCCCATGCCATATACCCGGAGCACCTGGGAATAAAGCTGGCTATGGCTCTCCCGACACAAATAGGGCATGACGCTGGCATCAAACATGGGGCGCATCTCCCTGGGAGGCCCAGGCAAAAGGATAATGGCTTTGCCGTCCTTTTCCAATATGCATCCGGGCGCGGTGCCATAATCATTGGGCAAGATGATGGCGCCCTTTGGAAACATGACTTGCTTAAGGTTGTTCTCCGGCATGGCGTGATTATAATGGACAAATCGCTGGTACATCCGCGCCTTGCTGGCTTCATCGATGGAAAACTCCGTATAGCCCAATACTGCCGCCGCAGTTTCCTTTGTAAGGTCGTCCTCCGTTGGCCCCAACCCGCCGGTGAGGATCACCAGATCCGCCCGGTCTAGGGCTTGTTGGATGGTATGCTGAAGCCGCACCCGGTTATCTCCCACGGTGGTACGGTAATATTGGTTGATCCCCACTTCCGCCAGCCTTTGGGAAATGTACTGGGCATTGGTATCCAAGATCTGACCCATGAGCAATTCCGTGCCCACGGATATGATCTCCGCAGTTAGGTTCGACATAGTATAATTCCTCGTTTTCTTTTAATCAAAACGGACCGCGTCCTTATTTTTAACCACATAGTCCACCCCTGAAATGATCGTGAGCAGCACAGATATCCACATAATTACCATATCCAGGGGGAACCCGCCCAGCAGGCCCCGGATAGGGGCTTGCAACAGCGTTAGCGTAATGGCGATAAACTGGGAAACGGTCTTGGCCTTTCCCAAGCCGCTGGCCGCAATGACCACGCCCTTTTCCACTGCCACCAGCCGGAAAGCGCTGATGAAAAACTCCCGGGTCACGATGAGGATCACAGCCACCGGATGCAACATATCCATGGCGGTAAGCATAATCAAAGCGCTTACGGAAAGCAGCTTATCCGCCATAGGGTCCATCAGCTTGCCAAAATCCGTAATTAGGTTCCGCTTCCGGGCGATGCGGCCATCCAGCATATCCGTTGCATAGGCCAATACAAATAAGATTGCAGCCAGATAGTCCCGCCAGCCAATGGAAAGATAAAAGCTGGCAATAAAGAAAGGGACCATCAATATCCGTAGCAACGTGAGCTTGTTTGGCAGGTTCATGTTTTTAAACACGGGAACACATCCTTCCAGCATGTTTCCATGCAATGTTGTAATTTATTGAAGCACCATCTCGCCCCATAGGTCATAGGGTCCGGCCTGGTTGATACGGACTTGCACAAACGTGCCGGGTTTGGGGGCCGGCCCCTGGTAATAGAAGCGGATGCAACCATCCACCTCGGGGGCTTCTCCATAGGAACGGCCTAGGCAAATATCCCCCTGCACCTTATCTACCAAAACTTCGTACGTTCGACCGACACGAATTTGATTACACACCAAGGATATTGCTTGCTGGGCAGTCATGATCCGATCTAGCCGTTCTGCTTTAACCGCATCTGGAATTTGATCCGGCATCTGCGCAGCAGGGGTATTTTCCTCTTGCGAATAGGCAAAGGCGCCAAGACGGTCAAAGGGATTGGCTTGCAAAAATTCGGCCAATTGGTCGAATTCCTCCTCCGTTTCCCCGGGGAAGCCTGTGATCACCGTGGTCCGCAAGATGAAATCCGGGCTAGCGTTTCGTGCGTAAGCCGCCATCTCCCGGATATGCGCCGCAGTACCATGGCGGTTCATGCGCCGAAGAATATCCGGCGCAATATGCTGGATGGGCATATCCAGATAGGGTACCAGCTTTGGCTCCCGTACCATGGCGTCGATCAGGTCGGTGTCCACCGTATTGGGATAAGTATACAGCACCCGGATCCAATGAAGGCCGGGAACCTTGCACAGCTCCAATAGCAGCTCCCGCAGCATGGGCTTGCCGTAAAGGTCGCTGCCATAAGCGGAGGTATCCTGAGCGATCACCGTAAGCTCCACCACGCCGCCCTCCGCCAAGCGCCTGGCTTCCGCCAGCACATCCTCCATGGGCACGCTCTTGCGTGGGCCGCGGATCAAGGGGATGGCGCAATAGGCGCAACGATTGTCACATCCGTCTGCAATGCGCAGGTAGGCAGAATACCGCGGGGTGGTCAAAATGCGGGGACAGCAGCCAGGGGTTTGCGGCTGGGGTAGGCCGGCCATTTCCGCCACCTTCCGCGCCAGCCCCTGGGGGTCCTTGACCCCCCAAAGCAGATCCAGCTCGGGCAGCTCCTCCCGCAGCTCCTTTTCATACCGCTGGGTCAAGCAGCCCGTTCCCACCAGCAACTTGCAGCGGCCGGTCTCCTTATAGGCGGCCATCTCCAGGATGGTGTTGATGGATTCCTCCTTGGCGGGATCGATAAAGCCGCAGGTGTTTACCAAAATCACCTCCGCTTCCTTTGGGTCGGCGGTGATGGTAAAGCCTTGATTGGTCAAGGCTGCCAGAATATATTCGCTGTCCACCCGGTTTTTGGAGCATCCTAGGGAAACCATGCCTACCTTCATTCTTCGTCCTCCTGTATTGCTTGATCTGCGCCGCCGAACATCTGGGCATATTCCGCTTGGCTGATCAGGAGCCGGCGGGGCTTGCTTCCGTCAAACCCGCTGACGATCTTCTTTTGTTCCATGATGTCCACAAGCCTTGCTGCTCTAGCATAGCCAACCCGCAACCTGCGTTGGATCATGGAAATGGAAGCCTGACCGCTTTCCATTACCACCCGCACCGCATCCGGCAGCAGGTCGTCCTCCTGCTTCCCATTGCCCTGGGCAGGGCCGCCGTTTTCCAATTCGGTTTCCATATCCTCCAGGGATAGCTCGGTATATTGGGGGCTGGGGGCGGTGGCGTGGGCAGTAAAGAAATCCATCACCCGCTCCACTTCCTCGTCGCTGACAAAGGCGGCTTGAGCCCGCAATGGTTTGCTGGCGCCGTTTGCATGGAAGAGCATGTCCCCACGGCCCAACAATTTTTCTGCGCCGCTGCAATCCATAATAACCCTGGAGTCCACTGCAGAGGATACCGTCAATGCAATACGGCTAGGGATATTTGCCTTGATCAGCCCGGTGATAATATCGGTAGAGGGACGCTGGGTGGCTACGATCAAATGGATGCCTGCCGCCCGGCCCAGCTGGGCGATCCGGCAAATGGCTTCTTCCACGTCCTTGGCCGCCACCATCATCAGATCCGCCAATTCATCGATGATGATCACCAGCCGGGGCATCCGGTTAGCAGGCTCCGCTTGTAAGGCATTGTAACGGTTCAAGTCTCGCGCGTTGCACTGGGCCATCTTGGAATACCGCTGTTCCATCTCCCGTACCGCCCATTTCAAAGCGCCCGCCGCCTTTTTCGCATCCGTCACCACCGGCAAAAGCAAATGGGGCAAGGGCGAATATACCTTCAACTCTACCTTTTTAGGGTCTACCAGGATCATCCGCAGGTCGCAAGGGGCCGTATGGTAGATCAAGCTGAGGATAATATCGTTGATGCATACGCTTTTACCGCTTCCCGTGGAACCCGCAATGAGCAGATGGGGCATCCGGTCCAGATCTGCGCATACCACCTTCCCCGCGATATCCTTGCCCAGGGCAAAGCATAAGGGGGATTTTGCCTGCTGAAATTCTGGGGATTCCACTGCTTCCCTAAGCAACACCGGCTGGGTTTCCCGATTAGGGATCTCGATGCCAATGGCAGATTTTCCGGGGATAGGCGCTTCGATGCGCACCCGGGGCGCCGCCAACGCCAGGGCAATGTCGTCCGAAAGGGTGGTGATCCGATTCACCCGTACCCCTTGGGCAGGCTGTAATTCATACCGGGTGATCACCGGCCCCACGGTGATGTTGATGATCTTGGCGGAGATGTGGAAGCTTTGCAGGGTGTCGATCAGCAGCTTGGCTTTCTCCGCCGGGTTTTCCTGCCCATTAAACTGCTCTTTAGGCAGGTTTAACAAGGTATAGGGCGGCCTCTGATATTCCAGCACCTCCACATCCTGGTTGGGAAGAATAGGCGCCTCTTCCCCCTCCTCTTCCACAGGCTGCTGCCGGTTGGATGTAGGATGCTTTTGCTTATGGGCTGCATCCTGAGCGGCCTTCATTTCACCCACCGTCATACCGGATTTGTGGGAGTGATCCTGGGGTGTATGTACTTCTACCCCGGCCAAGATATCGAAGGGATCGTCGTCCTCTGTTTCCATCTTCCTGGGAAGGGTGCCGCTGGATGGGAAATAGGTTAAATCATCCAGCGGGAGATTTGCAGTATCCTGTTCCTGCGGCCGCCGTTCCACCTTGATCCCCGTTTTTTGCCGCCTGCCCCGGCGTGGCCGGTCAGGTGTTTCCATCACCTCGGTAAAAAGGTTTTGCTTGCTTACATCGATCTTCTCCGCCATAACGGAAGGGCTCGGATGGCTATGCTTTCTTTCGTCCGTCCGCTCCACCATGGCGGTAGCGCTGGTTTTCAGCTGTTTTCCAACCTTCTCGCCGGTTGTGCGCAAGGAGATCTTGGTAATCGCTAGAAAAAGGATCAGCAGGGCGGCAATAAAGAAAATATTGGTTCCGACCAGGCCTAAAAACACCAACGCAGGATACGCCAACAAGGAACCGATCAGCCCGCCGCCCTTTTGCAAGGCGCTACCAAACTGATAGGCGTCCATATAGTAATCCCACACGCCGATGTTGTCCGTAGCACTGCGAATATTGGCATGGAGCAGCACCAATAGGCATACCACCCCCAGGCTACACAAAACCAAAGAGGAACCTGCTACCCCATTGCCGGTAGAGGAAGCGATCGCAAGAATACCAAAAGCGATTACGATAAGCGGCAGCGCATAGGTCAAGATTCCAAACAAGCCAAAACAGACCCGGCTAGCAGCCTGGCCTACGATGCCTACCGCATCTACATATAAGCTGGCGGCCAAGAAGAGCCCGAAAGCGATCAGTAGAACGCCTGAAATCTCCCGCTTGACCCTTTTATTTTTTTCCAGTGCCTGCTTCTGCGCCTCCCGTTGGGACTTAGACGCAGCCTTACGGTTCTTCGCCATATATACCTCTCATTCCATTCTGCATTATACTACAATTATGCGTTCAAAAAAAGAGCCCGGGCAAAATTCCCCATGGATTGCCTATTTTCAGGGTTTTTTCCCGGGAATTTGTAGCGCCCAGAATCAATATTTCCCCTATTGCAAAGTATACTTGGCAATGTTATAATATGCAAAGAAAACTTGGCATAGTTTTAGGAGGCATACCATGCAAAAAGAAACGATCTTGGCAAAAAGCAGAGCGGAAAACCAATCCTTTGACGAACGAGAACACCAGGAGCTGCGCAATAGTTTTGGCTTTGGCGGTGTAATTATTTGTTGTATATGCCTTTTATTTAGCGCGATAGAAGCCATTCGCGGCGGCTATTTCTTTGGCTATGGCACCATTATTTTTGCCTATCTTGCCGGGATCTCTTGGTATCATTACAAAATTTCAAAGCAGAAAAAAGCATTGGCTTTAGGGCTCGCCAGCAGCCTTGTTGCCGTAATCGGGCTTGTTTCTTTTTTGGTATTTGGATAAATCGCCATGGAAGACACGCTGATATTACGCAACCGGTTAAAGGAGACCAGGGCGGAAAAAAAACTCTCCCAAACAGCCTTGGCGAACATGGTAGGCGTTTCTCGAAATACCATCAGTTCCATTGAAACAGGGCAATTTAACCCAACAGCAAAGCTGGCTTTGATCCTTTGCATCGCCTTGGATAAAAAGTTTGAAGAGCTTTTTTACTTTGACGAACAGTTTGAATAGGCGGAGCCCATAACATAAGCCGGCCCCAGCGGGACGTCCCCGCTAAGGCCGGCTTATTCAGATAGGCATTATTTATCAAGGATGGCCACATGTATCGTTAGCTGCGCAGAGTGGCACGGAGACGCTGTGGGTACAGGAGCAGGTCCAGGGCGTCCAGCGGAGAGGTCACCACTACATCCATATGGGCTAACAGCCCCGGAAACATTCCCTCTGGTCCCAGGATACCAATGGCTAACTTCGCTTCTCGCAGCATTTCCTGGTCGTTGTAGCCATTCCCAATACAGCACGCGCCTCCCACCAATTCCTGGACGATCCTGGCTTTGCATAGGGCTGCATCCGCCTGGGGGAAGGTTTGGATCCGTGCGTTAAGATGGCCGCATTTTGCCCGCACGGTGCCATGGGTGTCCGCTGTCAGGATATGGATGGTCACAGCGGCTGCCAGCCGCGCCAACCGGTCTTCTACGCCGGGAATAAGCTCCCCGTCCAGGGCAATGGTGCCATTGTAGTCCAAAACAACATGCTGAAGCTGCAAGGTGCTTCTGCCAGGAATGGGGATAGAAAGCATACAAGACCTCCCAGGTTAGGCAGCTTAGTCCAGGTTCACCCGGCTATGGGTATTGCGCAGCCGGGCCATAGCCCGGGCCAGCATGATCTGGTTGGATCGGAACTGGGCTTGGCTATTGCTTTGTCGCAAAGCCTCCTCTGCCTGTTCCTTTGCCCGTTCCGCCCGCTTCCGGTCGATCTCTTCCGGCCATTCGCAGGTCTGGGCAAACAGGACCGTAGCCTTGGGCGCCACTTCCATATAGCCTTCAGAATTGATCGCCTCCCGCCACTTTCCATCCTGCTTGATCTTCAGCGCGCCAGGCCGCAAAACCACGATCATAGGAGCATGATTTTTTAGGATGGTCCATTCCCCATCGTCTGCGGTAAAGGTTAAGGCCTCGATCTCGCCGGAGAAAAACCGCCGCTCTGGGGTAAGGATCTCAAAGGGGAAGGTATTATCAGCCATTTTTCTCCATCTCCTCTGCCTTTGCAATGGCTTCGTCGATGTCTCCCACCATCGTAAAAGCGGATTCCGGCAAATGATCCACTTGCCCGTCTACAATGGCTTTAAAGCTGCGGATGGTGTCCGCCAAAGGCACAAAACGGCCTGGTTTGCCGGTAAAGGCTTCCGCCACATGCATGGGCTGGGATAGGAACTGTTGGATCTTCCTGGCCCGGTATACAGTCTTCTGATCCTCCTCGCTCAATTCATCCATACCCAGGATGGCAATGATATCCTTCAGC
The DNA here is from genome assembly GCA_900543475.1 of uncultured Eubacteriales bacterium. Classification (GTDB taxonomy): domain Bacteria; phylum Bacillota; class Clostridia; order Christensenellales; family CAG-138; genus Pelethousia; species Pelethousia gallinarum. The sequence continues at coordinate 78,269 of UQRU01000001.1, read as the reverse complement.
TCATTATACCGCTGCAAGCAAGCCTGTACCCGCCTGGCCACCTCGTAATGCTCCTTTCCCACGATGGAGGGGTCCAGGGTACGGGAGGAGGATTCCAGCGGGCTGACTGCTGGATAGATGCCCATTTCTGCAATATGTCGGGACAACACCGTGGTGGCGTCCAAATGGGTAAAAATCGTAGCGGGCGCAGGGTCTGTCAGGTCGTCCGCCGGCACATAGATGGCCTGCACGGAGGTAATGGAACCGTTTTTGGTGGAAGTGATGCGCTCCTCCAGCTCACCCAATTCCTCCGCCAGGGTTGGCTGATAGCCCACCGCCGAGGGCATACGCCCCAGCATGGCAGATACCTCGTTGCCAGCCTGTACATAGCGGAAAATATTATCGATGAACAAAAGCACATCCTGGTTCATCCGGTCCCGGAAATATTCTGCCATGGTAAGGCCGGTCATGGCCACCCGCATACGGGATCCCGGAGGTTCGTTCATCTGGCCAAAGGCCATGGCGGTCTTGGTAATGGCCCCGGAAGAACGCATATCGTGGATCAGATCATTGCCTTCCCGGCTCCGCTCCCCTACCCCTGTAAATACGGAGTACCCGCCATGTTCCTTGGCGATGTTGTAGATGAGCTCCAGGATCAGCACGGTCTTGCCTACGCCCGCGCCGCCAAATAGGCCGATCTTGCCGCCCTTTGCGTAAGGGGTCAATAGATCGATGACCTTGATGCCGGTCTCAAAAAAGGTGGTCTTGGGGCTCAGATCCTGGAAGGCAGGCGCATCCCGGTATATCCCCCAACGCTCCCCGGTAAGGGCCGGTCCATTGTCCAAGGGATTCCCCAAAACGTCTACCACCCGTCCCAAGGTTTGCTCCCCCACTGGGACCTGGATGCAGGCGCCGGTATTGGATACTTCCATGCCGCAGTGCAGGCCATAGGTGGACTCCATAGCGATACATTTGCATTCCCCGTTGGAGGTATGGGAGGCCACCTCCAGATGCACCCCATTTTCCGTGACCAACAGGTCATGGAGCCGAAAGCTTTCCGAGGGCGGATACTGTACGGTCAACACAGGCCCGCTGATCTTTGAAATAATGGCTTTTTCCAGCCCCTGTTCCATAGGTGGCTCCTCCTTTTTCTTGGATCGTGCATCCTCGATGGCAACGCTGCTGCTGCTGATCTCCGCGATCTCATTGGTGATTTGGGTCTGCCTGGCCATGTTTAGGTCAAGCTCCAACTGCTTGAGCAGCGTATCCGCATTCCGGGTGGCGCTTTGCATAGCGTTCATGCGGGCATAATGTTCAGCTGCATAGGACTGTACCAGGTTATCGAAAAGCCAGGATATAATGAACTGGGGTACCAGCTGATCAAATACTTCCTGGGGGGAAGGATTATAGATCACATCCCGCAGTTCTTCCGTTGCCTGGACCTTTTCATAGTCCCGCAGCCGTATGGGCAAAAGCCGCGCCTTATGTGGGGCGTTTACCGGCCTGCCGTCCGGCCCAGCGTATAGGGTATAAAACACATAGATCTCGTCGGTCTCGTCCTTGTCAAACAGCTCCATCACCGGCAATGCCAACTGGGAAGCGTTGTATAAGGTGGGATTTTGCGCAATGCCCTGTACGTCAAAAATAGGCTCGATCCCCCGCTTCTTAAAGAAACGGGTGGCGATAATTCCCACGGTTACCACATTGCAATCCGGATCCTTTCGGATCTCCTCATAAGCCATCCGCAGGATGTTGGCATTGTAGCTGCCCGCCATTTCCTTATCCCCTGCAATAACGATATAGGTATGGCGGTGGCCCCGGTGCCGGAGCAAATAAGGATGGTTCACATCCTGGGAGGATGCCAGGATGTCCTTCATGACGGATTGTAACCGCTGGTAGTAAGTATTATTGTAGGGTATGTGCACCGAAAATTTCTTCATTCTAGCGGAAGAAACCGTCTCCATGGCGCTGGTGATCTTACGGGTTTGGGTCACCGCATGGATATGGTGCCGGATCTCGCTTACGGTCTGCATGGTTTATGCCTCCCAGCTTGCCGCATAATCCAGGATAGCCTTGCGCAGGGCCTCTTCCATATGGGCATCCAGATCTTTGGTATTATCAATGCCCTGAACCAGCGGCGCGTGGGATGTATTCAAATACTCCAGCAAGCCGGCTTCAAAACGGGAAATATCCTTGACCGGCACATCCTTGTAGGCGTCGCATTGAAACGCCAGCAATAAGGCTGTCTGTGCAGAAAGCCGCAAAATCTGCTCCTTGGGCTGCTTGAGCAGCTCCGTCATCCGGTCGCCCCGATCCAGGAGCTTTTTCGTAACTGCATCCACATCCGCGCCAAACTGGGCAAATACCGCCATGTCTCGATATTGGGCCACCTCCATGCGCAAGCTACCGGAAACCTTTTTCATCGCCGGATACTGGGCGCTACGGCCTACCCGGGATACGGAAAGGCCCACATTGACTGCCGGCCGAACGCCTGCATGGAATAGCTCGCTCTCCAAATAGATCTGGCCATCGGTGATGGAGATCACATTGGTGGGGATATACGCGGAGATATCCCCCGCCATGGTCTCTACAATGGGCAAGGCAGTCATAGAGCCGCCGCCCTTCTCCTGGCAAAGCCGGGCGGCCCGTTCCAGAAGCCTAGAGTGCAGGTAGAACACATCCCCAGGATAAGCCTCACGGCCAGAGGGCCGACGCAGCAACAAGGACATGGCCCGGTAAGCCACCGCGTGCTTGGATAGGTCGTCGTAGACCACCAAGGCATCCTGGCCGTTATACATGAACTGTTCCGCCACAGCGCAGGCCGCGTATGGGGCCAAATACTGCATGGCGGCGCTATCTGCGGCAGTGGAAGCCACTACCACCGTATGCTCCATGGCGCCGTTTTCCTGGAGCGTATGCACCAGATTTGCCACGCTGGAGGCCTTCTGCCCAATGGCGCAATAAATACACGCCACATTTGAGCTATGCTGGTTCATCATGGCGGCAAGGGCGATGGAGGTCTTGCCAGTCTGCCGGTCGCCGATGATAAGCTCCCGCTGCCCGCGGCCAATGGGGATCATGCTATCGATGGCCAAAATGCCCGTCTCCATCGGGGTATCCACCGGCGCACGGTCCATGATGGCAGGCGCCGGGGATTCTAGCTTACGAAAGGTCCGGCCCTCCAAAGGCATGCAATCCAATGGCCTGCCCAAAGGATCAATCACCCGGCCCAGCAGTTCTTTGCCAACGCAAATATCCGCTACCCGGCCGGTCCCTTTGGCTATGCTTCCCGGCGGCACAAAGCTGCCCCGGCTCAAGAGGGCGGCGCTTACCCCATCCAGCCCCATGTCCAGCGCAATGCCGTACACGTCGTTTTCAAAGGCAAGCAGTTCCCCATACTTAGCCCGGGAAAGCCCTTGGATCCGGACAATATCGTCTCCGCAGCTGATCACGGTGCCATATTCATATTGGACCATATGGGGCTCGTAAGCCCCCAGCTTTTCTGCTAAAAAGGCCCCCATAGAGGCCGGATCAAATTGTAACATCTCACGTCTCCCTTATGCCAGCTGCTGCTTCATGGCAGCCAGCTGGGAAGCATAGCTGAAATCGTATACGTTGCCCCCAATATAAGCAGCATAGCCGCCGATCAGCTGGGGGTCTACCTGATAGTCCAGGTTAAGTCCGCAACCCAATAGCTCTTCCAACTGGGCGGTAACCTGCGCCTGCTCTTGACTGGTAAGGGCATGTGCGGTTTTTAGCACGCCGTCACGGGTGCCTTTGCGGTCGCTGCGGCCCTGGGCAATCCGGGACTTGGTCTCCTCGTCAAAGCGCAATACCCTGCCCGCCAGCTCCACCGCCAGATGGGCCAGCTCACCCTTTGCATCGTCCATGGCCCGCACCTTCTCCTCCTGGGCGTCTGCATGAGCCTTTTCCAGGATACGGCCCGCTTCTTCCTGGGCCTGGGCCAAGATCTTCTGGCCGGATACAGCTGCCTGCTTGCGGCCCTCCGCCATAAGCTGTTCACAGGTGGTCTGGGCGGCTGCGAGCTTCTGTTTATATTCCGTCTGGGAAGCCTGGGCATCCGCCTGGGCCTTTGCCGCCGCATCCAGCTGGGATTGGATCCGTTCCTCCCGGCCCGCCATAAACTTGCGCACCGGCTTCCATACCAGCAGCCGCAGCAGAACGTACAGCACGATAATATTCAGCAAATGTATGGCAATATCAATGGGGTATAATTCCACAGCAATCGCTCCTTATGCCATTGTGAATGCAATGATCAGCGCCGAAACAAAGCCGTAAATTGCGCAGGACTCGGTAAGCGCCAAGCCCAACAGCAAGGTGGAGCTGATCTTTCCGGAAGCTTCCGGCTGCCGGGCAGTCGCGTCAACGGCCTTGCCGGTGGCAAGGCCCATGGCCAGACCAGCAGCAGTGCAGGGAAGCAGGGCCAGAGCGGCAGCGATGGCGGTCAAACCAGTATTCATTGTCATATCCTCCATATCTTATAGTTGTAGCAATGCGATCTATTATTCCACAGCCTCGTGGATAAAGGTAAGGGTTAATGTAATGAAGATATAGGCCTGGATCAACGGGTGAAACACATTAAAATACAGGCCTACCACACTAGGAATGCCCACAGCGGCATTGCCCAGGGCAGAATACAACAGATCCATTACGATCATGCCGCCCAGCATGTTGCCAAATAACCGGCACGCCATGGAAACGGGGACGGCGCAATCCGAAACGATCTTGATGGGGAACACCACGGGGGTAGGCTGGGCCATGGAACGAATCCGGCCGAAAACGCCCTTTTTCCGTATGCCATAGTAGTTGATCAGCACAAAGGTGACCAGAGCCATGGCAAAGGTCATGGTGATGTCTGCCGTAGGCGCCCGCACGCCCATAAGTTCTACCGAGGCGCAGCCGATCATAAACGCCGCTACGGTAAACAGGTAAGCAGGCAGGTTGTCCCCCAGATCTCCTACGTTGCTCTTGGTATACTTGCACAGGGCTTCCACGGCGATCTCCAATACGTTCTGTACGCCATGCGGCCGGTCGGTCATATGCGGGATCACAAAAATGCGGATCAATAGGGCCAGCAACAGCAAAATGCCCATCACCACCCAGGTGACCACCACGGTAGAGCTGATGGTCATACCGCCAAGCTGCATCCTAGGGGCCCAAATGCTTACGGAGAACGCCTCTGCTTCCTTTGTGCCAAACACAAGCTGCAACAATCGGACCGCAAAGCACCAGCCGCCCGCAAGCATCAATATGGTAGCCCAAAGCTTTTTCTTTTTTTGCCGCTTGGACGCCTCGCCCTTTCCCAAAGCCCGGCGCCAACTCCAGCCACCGATCCCCATTAGCAAGCCAAGGAGCAGCAGCCAATACGCACCCAGCAACTTCATTCCACATCCTTCTTTCTTCTACGCACACCAATAAACTTCACCAGGGCTCCCACCAGAAGCACCCCGGACATTCCAATGGCGCAGTATAAGATTTGGCTGCGCCACAGTATGGCGCACAATCCAAGGCCGACAATAGGGCAAAAGAACTGCACTACCAACGGCCATATTTTTATGTTACATTGCTCTACGGAGGCTGCAACCAATATCAGCAGATACAGCTGTATTCCGCCCGTTATCCCGCCTAAAGCCGCGCCTAGCATGTTTTTTCCTCCATTTGTCCGCCGCGCTTGCCCCAAGACACAGGGACAAAAAATACATTGTTCGTTATATCATGTTACGATCAACTGGTCAATGTTTTTTCATCAAAAAAATTTATTAACACCTATATTGTAACCGATAAATATTAATCCTACAGGCCCTTTCATAAATAATTGACCTATCCCCCGTCTTTTTGTCCATTGCTCCATTGCGTCGGTCTACCCAGCTTTATGGGGCAGGGCCCGAAGGATCACGTTGCGAAACAGTGTCGAGGACAGGATCCCCCCCACTGCCAATGCGGCGGCGACACCAAAGGTATACAGCAAGGTAGACAAGAAAAGCATGGTATCCCCCAGGACACAATAACGCATGGCATAATAGATGCCGCCCCCAGGAACCAGGGGCAAAAGGGAGATCAACAGATAACCTGTCACGGGATAATGGCGGAGCCGCGCCATGATCTCCGAATAAAAACCTATGCTTAAGGCAGCCACAAAGGCTCCCAAGATGGTCTCCCCTACCAGAATATAGACCAGCCAACCCAGCGCGCCCCCTAGCCCGCAAATTACCTTGCCCTTTCCGTGGACATTGAAGATCAAGGTAAAGCCAACGCAGGCGGAAAAAGCATAAAAGCAAGGCAAAATGAAGCGTTGGCACAGTTCCAACAAATTGGCAACCATATGGCCTTCCTCCTTTGCTTTCTAAATAAGCTGTCCTAGCCCCAATCCAGCTGCAGCCCCTAATGCGATGGCAGTAGCGATGAGAATCGCTTCGGCCATCCGGCTCAAACCAGAATAGGTATCCCCTGCCACCAATTCCCACATGGAATTGGTAATGGCTACGCCGGGCACCAGAAGCATCAGCGTACCGATGGTAATCAAGTCCACGTGATTGCCAATGCCCAGGTTCGATAGCAGCAGAGCAAGCAGGCCGGCGATCCCGCTACATACCACAGTGCGCAAAAACACATTGCGCCCCATCCATTTTACCCCTCGCTGTAAACAGAATCCCACCAAGCTGCCGCACAAAAAAGCGCATAGGCTATCCAGCAGATCCCCGCCAAACAAGGCGGTAAAGGAAGCTGGAGCCAGGGCGTAACCAAACAGGGTTTGCAAGGGGCTATATCGCCTGGTTCCCTTGCGTAGGGCCTCCACGGCTGCAATGCCTTCCTCCAGAGGCGGTACCTGCTGACATAGGCGCCGGCAAAGGTCGTTGCATCGCTCCAGAAGTTCGATGTCCGTTCCGTGGGCCGGTATCCTGGACATGCGGGTTACCGAACGGTTGCCCTCCCCCTGCAAGCTGACGATCAGGCAGCTGGGAATGGCGAATACCTGGGCGTCCTGCCGGCCATAGGCGCCCAACAGCCGCCCCAGGGACTCCTCCACCCGATATATTTCCGCACCGCTGGCCATAAGGGTACAGCCCATTTCCATGGCCAGGTTTACAAGCAAATCATAATCCATACGGATTCCCTTTCCCTTTCTCTACAAGGGTAACAGTTTTCATAAAAAAGGCAAGTAAAGATTTATGCAGTTTGCGTTAATTTATGCCGCCCCGCTCCTGAAGATATTCATGGATGGGGCCAGGCAAAATAAAAACAGGACCCATAGGATCCTGTTTTGGTCTGGGTGAGAGGATTTGAACCTCCGGCCTCTTGAACCCCATTCAAGCACGCTACCAAACTGCGCCACACCCAGATCTCACTCGAACGATGATAATCTTACCATTTTCTTGTGCGGTTGTCAAGGCTAAATATCAAACGAATCCATTTATTGTCAAAGGCTGCCGGATGCCCTGCCTGGGTGGAAAAGCTAGGCAGCCAACCATTCTTCTGCTATAATATTTTTGGTTAGGGCTTATGCTGGGTGCAGTTCCCCCTGTGCCAAATGGACCCATAAGTCCCAGGTGAAAGCACATGAAGCAGAATTGGAAGCGCGCCTTGGTGCGGCGCAGGCTATTTGTCGCCATCTTAATCCTGTTGCAGGCAGGTTTTTTGTTTTACCTGATCAGCAGCACCTCCGCCACATCGGAAGTCCTCCGGGGCTTGTTGACCTTGATCAGCATCGGCACGGTGCTCCACATCATCTCCAAGCAAGGGGGCCCCAACGCCAAATTGACCTGGGTATTTTTGATCCTATTGGTCCCCATTGTCGGCGGCCTGCTTTACCTTTTATATAGCCTGCAGAGCGGTACCAATTATGTGCGCAAGCTTTTGGCTAGGCGCCGGGATATGTTGCGTCCGCTATTCTATCTTCCCAACGCGGATTCCGGCATGGCGACTTCTGCCAACGTAGGCAAGTATGTCCCTTTGCTCAAATATATGCACGGCACCTGTGGCTATCCCGCTTACGACAATACCCAAAGCGAATACCTGAGCCCAGGCCAAGTGTTTTTTGCCCGGCTTCTAGTAGAACTGGAAAAAGCAGAAAAATATATCTTCCTGGAGTTCTTTATCATAGAAGAAGGCACTATGTGGAATTCTGTTTTGGAGATCCTGGAACGCAAAGCCAAGGAAGGCTTGGACGTGCGGGTTATGTACGACGACGTGGGCTGCTTCTTGACCCTGCCCTCCAACTACCATAAAACCCTGGAAGCCAAAGGGATAAAATGCCGTAAGTTCCATCCGTTCCAGCCCTCCCTATCCTCTGTGCAAAACCAGCGGGATCACCGCAAGATCCTTGTGATCGACGGAAAGGTGGCCTTTACCGGGGGCGCAAATCTGGCGGATGAATACATCAACGCCTATGAAAAGCATGGGTATTGGCAAGATGCCGCCTTATGCGTCCAAGGAAAGGCTGCGTGGAGCTTTACGATGATGTTTTTACAGCTGTGGGACTACTGGGAAGAGCTGGACCCCAGTTCGGTACTCAGTTTATATCCCTCCGCGCAACCTGCGTTTGCAAGCGTCCCCCGCGGCATTGTGCAGCCTTATGCGGATAGCCCCATGGATCAGGAGCTAACAGGCCATAGCGCTTATCTACGCATCATCCAGTCGGCCCAGGATTATGTATATATCGCTACGCCCTATTTGATCATAGACGATATCCTGATGCGAGCCCTTACCCTAGCGGCAAAAAGCGGCGTTGACGTTCGCATCATTACCCCCTGCATCCCCGACAAGCCTCCGGTCCACCAAACCACCCGTTCCTATTATCCTGAGCTTATTGAAGCTGGCGTGCGCATCTATGAGTTTACCCCCGGCTTTATGCATGCGAAAGTATCCGTTTCGGATGATGTCATCGCCTCGGTGGGCAGCGTAAATATGGATTATCGCAGTCTGTATCTCCACTTTGAATGCGGCTGCCTGCTCTATGATTGTCCTTGCATTCAGGACATCAAGGCAGACTATTTGGATATCCTGCAAAAATGCCATCTAGTGCGTTTGGAGGAATGCAAGGGCGGGTTTTTGCACCGGCTCATCCAGCAGGTGCTTCGTTTATTTGCCCCCCTGCTCTAAGGCGATTTACGGCGCACCACCTCCCGCCACCCTTCCGGTCACAAGGCTGTTCCCATGCGTTACCTGTAGCCGCGTGCTGCCACAGAAAAAAGCCCCCAAATTTTGGGGGCTTTTGCTATGCCTTATTGCATTACTCATCCATGGGCTTGAAGCCGGAGAACAGATCCGCCAGGGAGGTGGTGGACTGCTGTACAGGAGGCAGATCATAATCCGCATCCTCCCGACGAGGACGACGCTCCCGGCGCTCGCCAGAGGTGGCGCGCTCCGCACGCTCTACCCGCTCGGCACGCTCGCTGCGCTCGCTACGCTCCTGCTGCTGACGGGCCCGAGCCTCGTTGGCCGCAGCACGCTGTTCCGCGCGCTCCTGGGCAATGCGCTCCCGCTCGGCACGCTCGGCAGCCAGCTGCTCGGCGATCTCGGGATTCTCCTCCAGGATGACTTCCCGCCGGCTCAGGCTGATGCGCTTGGCCTCGGGATTTACATCCAGCACCTTGCAGCGAACCATATCGCCTACGTTGATCTCATCTTCTACCTTTTCGATCCGCTTAATCCCCACTTGGGAAATATGGATCAGGCCATCAATGGTGGGCTCCAGAGCCACAAAGGCGCCGAAGGGAACGATCCGCACCACTTTGCCTTCCACGATGGAACCAACGGGATACTTCTGATCCGCCATGGTCCAAGGTTTGGGCTGCAACTGCTTATAGCCTAAAGATACCCTCTGTTTTTCCACATCCACATCCCGGATGAGGACTTCGATTTCCTGGCCGATGGACAATACATCGGAAGGATGCTTGACCCGGCCCCAGGCCACGTCGGTCACATGCACCAGACCGTCGATGCCGCCGATATCCACAAACGCGCCAAAGTCAGTGATCCGGCGAACCACGCCATGCACCTTGGAACCAACCACCAGTTTGCTCCACAGCTCTTTGCGGCGGGCTTCCGCCTCTTCCAGCATAACGGCTTTGTGGGAAGCCACGATACGCTTGCGGGCCTTGTCCACTTCGATAACCTTGAGGCTCAGCGTCTGGCCTACATAGTCGCCGATGTTTTCCACATATTTGGTGGAAAGCTGGGAAGCGGGGATGAAAGCACGGATGCCTTCGATGGTGGCGATCAGGCCGCCCTTGACCACTTCCTTACCAACGCCTTCGAACACCTTATTTTGGATATCTTCATCCTCCATCAGGTTGTCCCAAAGCTTTTTGCTCTCAACATTCTTACGGGAGAGAAGCACGTTGCCTTCGCCGTCGTTTACCTTGAGGACTTCCACCTCGATCTCATCGCCCACCTTGATGGTATCGGCGGGATCGACATCGGGGTCGGCAGAGAATTCGCTGCGTGGGATATAGCCATCCGCTTTATAGCCGATATCGATACCAACTTCACCATTGACAATTTGAAGCACCGTACCCTTGATGATCTGCCCATTGCGAATACGAACCAAGGTCTTTTCGAATGCTTCCTCAAAGCTGGGTTCGGCCGCTTCTTCGGCCGCAGGTGCTTCCGCCGCGGGGGCTTCCACAGTCTCCGCTGCGGCGGCCTCGGCCGGCACGGACGTCTCGACGGTAGCTGCTTCCTCCGCCTCTACCTTTTCCAATTCGGGGCTTTCAGCCATCGTCTTTTCCAGTTCGCTCATCCTTGTTATAACCTCCATTATTATCCAATTCGGCGTCGACGCGCCTCCAACAACCCCTATTATATCATTTGTATCAATATTTTCAAGCAAAACTTCTTCAAGATTGGCTATAGATTGCACATGTTTACAGTTTTTTTTGCATACGGCAGCCAACTTTTGCGTATTAGAACTATCATGTCCACCAACCACCAATATGTGTGTGCATTTTTTACTTAGCGTTTCTACCTCTTCCTGCCGCTGTCGGGTCTCCGTACAAATAGTATGAAATACTTTCAGGTCCTTTATTTTTTTCTGCAATATTTCTTCCACCATCTGGAAATCCGACACCTTGGCTGTGGTCTGAGACACCAAGCAAGCCTTTTCCATTGGGGGCAGCATCTGGGCATCCTCTATCCCCTCCAGGATATGTACCTGGCTTTTTTCCCCATAGCCGGCGATCCCCTGCACCTCTGGGTGATTCGCCGCGCCAAAGAGCAAGATCGTCCGGTCTGCCTCCGCCTGCTCCCCTACGATCTCATGGATCCGGGCCACAAAGGGGCAGGTGGCGTCCAGCACCCTGCCTGCGCGGCTTTCCAAAGCCACCCGTTTCCTGGGGGAAAGGCCATGGGAACGGATCACCGCCGTTGCTCCTTGGGGGATTTCTTCCAGGGTCTTTACCGCATGAATGCCCTCTTGCTCCAGCCTGGCGATCACATCCCCATTGTGGATCAAAGCGCCATAAGTATATACGGTTCCCTGGGACGCCGCCTCCCGGGCTAAGGAGATTGCCCGCTTTACCCCAAAGCAAAACCCGATATGCATAGCTGGGATCACCTGCATAGCGCAGCCTCCAGCTTGTCCCGGTTCTCCAAAAGGGCGGCTTCCATGGCTGCCGTCAACACGCCCACCTGCTCAGGTTTGGAAACCCCTTCCACAATCGCCGCCGGATTTAGGGGTTCCCCAATATACACCTTGGGCCGGCAGCTGCGATAGCTGCTGGGGTGGATATAGATGGGTACCAGGGGCGCCCCGCTTCGCAGGGCCAAAAACGCGGCCCCATGTTCCAGTTCATCCAAATCATAGGTAATCGAGCGCTTGCCCTCCGGAAAGATCCCAAACACCTTCCCCTGCCGCAGCACCTCCATAGCATTGCGCAGGGAAGCCAGATCCGCGGTTTTCCGGTTAATGGGGAACGCAAACAAAGAACGGAAAAACCACCGACCAATCGGGTTCTGGAAGATTTCCTTCTTGGCCATGAAATGGACCACCCGGGGGCTTAACAGGGCGATCAGCAGAGGGTCCGCCATGGAGAGATGGTTGGCAATGAAAATAGCGGGACCTTTCACCTTTAGATGCTTTCCACCGAATACCCGGGGCCGCCAAAAAAGGAGAATGAACGGGCCTAGGATATATTTCCCAAAAAAATAGATCATGTTGGCTCCACCTCGCCTTTGCCCGGCAATTTATTCAGCACGGCATCCACCGCCTGGGTAATGGTCATATGGGTGGTGTCGATCACCACCGCATCCGGCACCTGTACCAAAGGGGCAAATGCCCGGTGAGAATCATTGTAATCCCGCTGGGCCACTTCTTCCTGGATATCTCCAAGGGTACGGCCTCCGGCCTTCCCTGCTGCCTGCAACTCGGTCCAGCGGCGTCTGGCCCGCTCTTCCAAGGACGCGGTCACAAAGAACTTATGGGGCGTATCCGGTAGCACATAGGAACCGATCTCCCGCCCATCCATCACCACATCCCCAGCCTGAGCCACGGCCCGCTGCACCTGGGCCAGCTTGATGCGCACCTTTGGAATGGCGCTGATATCCGACGCGGCTCTAGCCATTTCCTGGGTACGCAACAGCTGGGAAACATCCTCCCCATCCAGATAGGTATGCTGCGCCCCGTCGATATTCCTTGCAAAGATATCCGTATCCGGGAGCAATGACTCCACCGCTTCCGGGTCCCGGGGATCTACGCCTGCCCGCAGGGCTTTCAGGGCCATGGCCCGGTACATGGCGCCTGTGTCCAAATATAGGATACCAAGCGCCTGGGCCACTGCTTTGGCAATGGTGCTTTTCCCTGCGCCTGCAGGGCCGTCGATAGCAATATTCAAATACATGGTAATCCTTTATCCCCTTTCGCCCGCTCCGGCGCTGCGCCCAGCCAACACGCCTGTGGAATAGGCGATCTGTAAATTGAATCCGCCCGTATAGGCATCCACATCTAACATCTCCCCGGCAAAATATAAGCCCTTTACCAGCTTGGATTCCATGGTGGAAGGGTCCACCTCCTTCACTGGGATCCCGCCCCGGGTGATCACCGCTTCCTGGATATCCCGCGGCCCCTTTACGGTCAATGGCAGATTTTTTACCAGGTGGCAAAATTGCTGCCGCTGGACGCGGGTAACGCTGCTGATGTTCAAATCCCCCGGTATCCCGGAAAGCTCCACCAGCACCGGTATGAGCTTGGCCGGCAAGAGTTCTCCCAATCCATTGGAGAATTGCCGCCGGTTATTCTTTTCAAAATCCCGCTGCACCCGCCGGTCCAAGGCCTCCGGGTCCAGCCCAGGCTTCAGATCGATGGAAAGCAGGCAGCCTTGGGGAGCGTCTGCGATGCGGCTGCTGGCGGATAGCACCAAAGGCCCCGATACCCCAAAGTGGGTAAACATCATCTCCCCTAGTTCAGAAAACACCGTCTTTCCCCTTTGTTTCACTTGGAGCCGAACATTCCGCAGGGAAAGGCCCATAGCCGTTTTCGGCCAATCCTCTTGGGTCTCCAGCGGCACCAGGGAAGGCTTGCAAGGGATCAGGGTATGTCCTAGGCTTTGGGCCAATGCATACCCGGAACCATCTGAACCGGTGGTTGGATAACTTTTCCCACCGGTACACAGGATCACCGTTTCAAAAGGCAAGTCCTGCCCATTTACCGTTACGATAAATCCAGCCTGGACCTTTTTCAAGGACTCCACCCGGCTATGCAGCCGCACCTCCACCCCTTTACCCTGCATATAGGCGTTCAGGGCCTTAAGTACGTCGCTGGCATGGTCCGATACGGGAAACACCCGCTGGCCCCGTTCCACCTTTAGCTTAATTCCCATAGACTCCACCAGCGCCATGATATCCCGGTTGGTAAAGCCATACAAGGCGCTGTACAGGAATTTGGGGTTGCGGGGAATATGCTCGAACATCTCCTCCACCGGGCAGGCGTTGGTCAGATTGCAACGGCCCTTGCCGGTAATGTAGAGCTTCTTGCCCGTTTTCTCGTTTTGCTCAAACAGGATGACCTGGTTTCCTTTGCCGGCGGCTTCCGCTGCGGCCAACATACCCGCCGGGCCGCCGCCGATCACCGCGATCCGCTTCATCGATCCCGCTCCGTTCCCCCGCCTGTGCCCCGGGCGGCCATATAGACCTTTTGCCGCCGCCAGAGGTTCTCCAGCTGATCCAGCCGGTCGTATACGTCGTCCCGCCTACGCATACTTGCCGCCACGATCATAGCGTTGATCAGGCTCAAGGGCGCCGTCAGGGAATCGGCAAAGGAAGCCATATCGCTATGGGCCAGCAAAACATAATCCGCCAATTCCGCAATAGGGGAAAACATGCCGTCTGTAATGGCCACCACCTTGGCGCCCATGCTCTTGGCGAAGGAAAGGGCCTCTACGGTCCGGGAGGAATACCGGGGGAAGCTGATGCCCACGCATAGATCCTCCGGGCCCACCCGGATCATGCTCTCGTACGCGTCCCCAAAGGAAGCGTTTACCGTCACCACGTTATCCAGTACAAAGCCCAGATAATAGCCTAAAAATTGCGCCAGGGGCGACGCGCTTTTCATGCCCACGATATAGACCTTCTTTGCCTGGAATAGCTCATCCACCACCCGGTTAAAGGTGGCGTTGTCCGCCGTATCGATGGTGGCACGCAGGTTGGCGATGTCGCTTTTAAGCACGTTGGTCAGGATCTCGTCCTCATCCAGCTCGGAGGTCAGCTGGATCCGCTGCACGGCGGTAAGCCGGTTGCGGATCAGCTCCTGCAAGGCCCGCTGCAATTCCGGATAGCCGTCATAGCCCAACGCATAGGCAAAGCGCACCACCGTGGACTCGCTGACCCCCACCGTATGCCCCATGCGGGAGGCCGTCACAAAGGCCGCCTTGTCGTAATTTTCCATAATGTAGTTGGCCAAGAGCCGTTGCCCTTTGCTGAAGCTGCTGAAATTTTGGTTGATTCGAACCAGCAGATCCGCGTTTTCCATATATTTGTCTCCTCTATTTATTCCGCCTCATTTTGCATCCGCTGCAAGGCTGGATAATCCGTCATATCCTGCACCAAGGGCGTAATGGCAATATAGCCTTCCTGTACCCAACGGATATCGCAATCCGTTTGGGTATCATGGGTATAGTGGACGCTGACCGGCGTCCAAAAATACCTTCTATCCCGGGGGTCCTCCCGCTCCACATATGTGCCGTCGTAAATCTGCCTAGCCAGGGGCGTAAAGCGCACTCCGCGGATCTGCTCCTGGGGCAAGGCCGGAATATTGACATTCCATAGCAAACTGCCGCTTTGCAGAAAACGGGGCAGCAATGCCGCCGCGATATTGGCTGCGGCGTCAAAATAGGCTTGTTTCTTATCGCCCAGCTTTCGCATGCTCCCTACCAGGGACACCGCCATGCTGGGAATGCCCAATAACGCCCCTTCTAACGCTGCGGATACCGTACCCGAATAGGTGGTGTCTATGCCCAGATTTTGCCCATGATTGATCCCCGATATAATACAATCCGGCTTATCCGCCAATAGATTGCTCACTCCCACCTTGACGCAGTCTGTAGGCGTACCGCTTACCCCAAAAGCGTCCCCATTTTCCAGCCCTTCCAAGCGGACGGGTTCCGCATGCAAAGGGGTCAAAAAAGTAAACGAATGGGCCGTTCCGCTTTGCTCGCGATCCGGCGCCACAATGTGGATCTGATGCCCCCCCTGGGCCTGAAGCGCCTTCGCCAGCGCCAGGATCCCATAGGCATATACCCCATCGTCGTTGGTTAACATGATTTGCATATTGGCCAGGAGCCTCCTTCAAGAATGACGCAAGAATTGCACGTACTTGCATTATTGTAGCAAATTCAAATGAAAAAGGCAATAAAAAATCCATAGGATGCAATTCTTGCAACACCCACAGGCAAATGAAAGTCGCCCATAGGGACGGCAACATGGAAAGGCAACGCCCCTTTGTTTTCCCGACCCAGCCATAATATCTCGGTTTCCTTCCCTTTCCTGGCCCGTAATACCTATCGGTTTAGAAACGCCAGTATTCCAAGCATGTGAAAAGGGACTGGAAAACCAGTCCCTTTGCTTTTGAGCTCCTTGCTGCTGTTAGATGGAGAGATCCTCCACATACAGGGTAGTAACGCCGGCGGGCGCCGGTGCAGGGGCCGGGGCCGGGGCCGGAGCCGCAGCCGCCGCTGCAGGCGCGGGAGCGGGTTCCACAGGCTTGGGTTCCCGGGCCGCCTTCCTGGCCTCGAAGAACTTCATGGCTACCTGGGGGAACAGGGCGTAGCTAAGCACATCCTCTTCCTGCTCCATATAGTCCTTGATCTCCTCCCGGTATTTGTCCAGCTCAGGGGCCAGCAGGTCAGCGGGGCGGCAGGTGATAGGCTTCTTATCGCCGATGGCCATCTTGCGCACTTCTTCGTTTACCTCGCCGGGCAGGGCGCCGTATTCGCCGGCCAACAGGGCTTTGGATTCCTTGGGGAAGGTCTTGTACCGGCCCATGAGCACATTGAACACGGCCTGGGTACCAACGATCTGGCTGGTGGGGGTTACCAGTGGCGGATAGCCGAAGTCCTTGCGCACCACCGGGATCTCCGCCAGCACGTCATAGTACTTCTCTTCCTTCCCTGCTTGCTTCAGCTGGGAAATCAAGTTGCTGAGCATGCCGCCGGGCACCTGATAGATCAGGGTGTTGGTATCCACGCTGAGCACCTTGGGGTCCAGGCTGCCCTGCTCCTTGAGCTTCTGGGCAACGCCGCGGAAATGCTTGGCCGCTTTAGCCAGCAGCTCCAAATCATAGCCAGTATCGTATTCCGTGCCCTTCAGGGTCGCCACCAGGGACTCTGTAGCGGGCTGGGAAGTGCCGTTGGCCAGAGGGGACAAAGCGCAATCCACGATGTCCACACCCGCCTGCACCGCCATCAGATAGGTCATATCGCCGGTGCCGGTGGTATTATGGGTATGCAGATGGATGGGGACATCCACCTCGCTCTTGAGCCGCTTCACCAAGGAATAGGCGTCATAGGGCAGCAGCAGGTTGGCCATATCCTTGATGCAGATGTTATCTGCGCCCATCTGGACCAGTTCCTTGGCCAGCTTGACGAAATAGTCCTCGTTGTGCACAGGGCTGATGGTGTAGCTGATGGCAGGCTCGCAGATGCCGCCGTACTTCTTGGTGAACTTGATGGCGGCTTCCAGGTTGCGCACATCGTTCAGCGCATCGAAAATACGGATGACATCGATGCCGTTTTCAATGGCCTTGCGGCAGAACTGCTCCACCACGTCGTCAGCATAATGCTTATAGCCCAGGATGTTCTGGCCCCGGAACAGCATCTGCAGCTTGGTATGAGGCAGAGCTTTTTTCAGCTTACGAAGCCGGTCCCAGGGATCTTCGTTCAGGAAGCGCAGGCAGCTATCAAAGGTAGCGCCGCCCCAGCATTCTAGGGAATAATAGCCGATGCTATCCAGGATATCGCAGGCGGGAAGCATATCCTCTACCCGCATACGGGTAGCTGCCTGGGACTGGTGGGCATCGCGCAGGATGGTATCGGTGATCATAAGTTTATGTGCCATTCAATAAACCTCCTAAAAGACGGTAGAGGGCACGGGCATTAGAGGAACAGCGCCAGGAACACGCCCGCGGCAATGGCGCTGCCGATAACGCCGGCCACATTGGGGCCCATGGCATGCATGAGCAGGAAGTTGCCGGGATTCTCCTTCTGGCCCACCACCTGGGATACCCGGGCGGCCATGGGCACGGCGGAAACGCCGGCGGAGCCGATGAGGGGATTGATCTTATCCTTGGAGAATAGGTTCATCAGCTTGGCAAGCAGCACGCCGCCAGCCGTTCCAAAGGCGAAAGCGATCACGCCCATGGCGAAGATACCCAAGGTCTGCCCGTTGAGGAAGGCTTCGGCGGTGGCGGTAGCGCCAACGGAAACCCCCAGGAAAATGGTAACGATGTTGATCAGCTCGTTTTGGGCGGTCTTGCTGAGCCGGTCCACCACGCCGCTCTCCCTAAATAGGTTGCCCAGCATCAGCATACCGATCAACGGCGCGGCGGAGGGCAGCAACAGGGAAACGAAAATGGTGACCACGATGGGGAATACGATCTTTTCCGCCTTGGAAACGGGCCGCAGCTGTTTCATGACGATTCGACGTTCTGCCTTGGTGGTAAGCGCCTTCATGATGGGGGGCTGGATCACCGGGACCAGGGCCATATAGCTATACGCCGCCACTGCGATGGGGCCCAGAAGGGTCGGGGCGAGTTGGGAGGTCACATAGATAGCCGTAGGCCCGTCTGCGCCGCCGATGATGCCGATGGAAGCGGCTTCGTTATAGCCAAACTGGATTCCGGGGAAAATATCCGAAAGGGCCAATGCGCCCATAAAGGCAACAAAGATGCCCAGCTGGGCAGCCGCCCCTAGCAGCAGGCTGCGGGGATTGGCGATCAAGGGGCCAAAGTCCGTCATGGCGCCTACCCCCATGAAGATCAGGGATGGATAGATCCCCAACTTCACACCCAGGTACAAATAGTCGATCAAGCCTGCATCCTGGCTGAACTGCGCCCAGTTCACATGTCCGCCCTCATAGAGATAGGTATGGTACATATTGGCGCCGGGCAGGTTGGTCAGCAGCATACCAAAGGCGATGGTCAACAGCAGCATGGGTTCGTATTTCTTCACGATGGCCAAGTACATCAGCAGGCAGGCAATGGCGATCATTACCAGGCACAGCGGATTTTCAGCCAGCTGAGAAAAACCCGTGGACTTGATAAAGTCCTGAATTGGTTCTATATAATTCTGCATGAAGAACTCCTTAGGTCAGTCGGCATGGCTACAAGCAGCCATATTGGGCTCCCCGCCTAAATCGGCGGCGGAGCGTCCGCCCGGCGGCTGGTCAGGCCGCCGGGCTTGGAGACATGCCTTAGGCCAGCACTACCAGCACATCGCCGGAATTGACAGTAGCGCCCTTGGCCACGTTTACAGCCACCACCTTGCCATCCCGGGGGGCCATGATCTCATTTTCCATCTTCATCGCTTCTAGAATGGCCAACACATCGCCGCTCTTGACCACATCGCCCACCTTCACGCGGACATCCATGATGTTGCCAGGCATGGGCGCTTCTACGGACTCTTGGCCGGCGGCAGCCTGCACGGGCGCAGCAGCGGGGGCAGGAGCGGGCGCAGCAGGCGCGGCAGCGGGAGCGGGGGCCGCAACGGGAGCGGCGCCGGCGGCGATCTCTTCTACTTCAACTTCATAAGAAGAACCGTTGACGTTGACGATGAATTTACGCATGAATACATCCTCCTGATGATTTTGTAAAATTTGTGGTTGGGATTAAACGCGTTTGATGCTATGGATCCGTAAGCCTTGGGGCTCGGTGCCCATGGCCGTGGCTACCGCCGCGGATACCGCGGCTACAAACTGGCCGCGATCCCCTACCGGGGCTGCGGACAAGCAGCGAATGGAATGGATGCGCAAGCCCTGGGGCTCTGTCCCCATGGCGCATGCAATGGATGCGGCAAGAATGGCATCCAACAGCTTGCGGTCCCCTATGTTCAGCGCTGCAGGAACGGCCGCGGCCTGCGCCACAGGCACTTTGGCTTTTTCCTGGGCAGCAGGCGCCGCGCTTTTGTTCTTGACCATTACAGCGCTCATAATCTTTGTGAGCAAGATCAAGCAAATGAGCCCGATGAAAACCGTCGCCATGCCAAGCACAAGCACAAACCACGGACTGATGTTTTGCATGATTGTGTTCCTCCCTTCTTAATAATTCTTTTTCAAGAGTAAATTGATATAAGATGTAGTTATAATAGTTCTCTTGAGTGATCTCCTCAAGTAAAACCCGATTACTTATATTGTACATAAATACAGACTTGTACGCAAGGAGATTTGTCAATTTTACCAACGATATTTTAATCTCTCATGGGTTTGTTATATTTTTTTCTAATGGCTGCGTAGCCATGCATGCAGTTCGTCCCATTCCTGGGCTGTCAAAGACCTATATGTCCCGCTGGGCAGGTCTCCCAGGCGCAAGGGCCCCAAGGCGACCCGCTTAAGGGCAAGGGTTTCGTGCCCTACCGCTTCCAGCATCCGCCGGACTTGCCGATTCCGGCCCTCGTGTATGGTGATATTAAAGGCGGTGTTCCCGTTGCGCAGCTTGAAGACCTCCCGGACCTTGGCAGGATGGGTAGGCCCGTCCTCCAGCTGGACCCCCTGTTCCAGCGCAGCGATCTGCGCCTTTGTAAGCAATCCGTCGCAAATAGCTGCATAGGTCTTGTCCATACAAAAGCGGGGATGGGTCAGCTTATAGGCCAGCTCCCCATCGTTGGTCATTACCAACAACCCTTCGGAATCATAATCCAAGCGGCCTGCATTGTATACCCTTACAGGCAAGTCCTTCACATAGTCGCCAACCGTAGGCCGCCCCTGGGGGTCCTGGGCGGTACACATGACCCCCCGTGGCTTGTTGAGTATTACCGTCACCTTCTGCTGGCTTTTCCCAAGGGGCTCCCCATCCACCTCGACCAAATCCTGTAGCGGCTCCACGCACGCCCCCAGGATAGCGACCTGGCCATTGACCTTCACTCGGCCCGCCTGGATCAGTTCCTCGCACTTACGGCGGGAAGCAATACCTGCCTCCGCCATATATTTTTGCAGCCGCATTCCGATTCCCCCTTACGCCCAATGGATTTTTCCGGCATCGCTTGCCTTCGGCTTGCGTCCCTATGCCGAAAAGCCCTGCCCAAGGCAAGGCTTTTTACAGGTGGTCGTCCAAATCCCCTCCCCGCAGGGCAAAAGGCCGGCTTTCCATCCTATGTCATGTTGCGGAATAGCTTCTTTATATAGAAGCCTACTGTGGCCTGGTCCACGTCCTCCATGGCGAGCAGGTCAAATTTGGCCCGCAGGGTCCCGTCTTCTTCCAGGACCTCCACCTCCCCGCAAGTCTGCCCTGCGGTTATGGGAGCCGTTAGCCCATCTGGTAGCAGCACCCGGGTCTTATATAAGCTGCTCCCATCCTTTTCCACAGGTACCATTATATCTTCCCCCGGGCAAAGTGCCAACCGGTTTTTCATCCCATCCGCCACATATACGTTGGCAATGGCTTGCCCGCCTCTTACCAACGGCGTCATTTCATAATGCTCCATGCCGTAATCCAACAGCATTTCCGCTTCCTCGAACATATCGCTGCAATTGAGCAACACCCCCACCAGCTGCATCCCGTCCCGTTCCGCCGCAAACACCAGGCACCGGCCGGCAGCCTTGGTATAGCCAGTTTTGATCCCGTTTCCCCCCTCGTAATTCCATAGGATCTTGTTCTTGTTTTTAAATGTCCTGGGCACAGCCCCCGTGCTGGTTCGATAATATTGGGTGGATACGATCTCCCGAAAGGTGGGATTTTGCATGGCCGCCGCCGCGATGCAAGCTAGATCGTAGGCCGTCGTATAATGGTCTGGGTCCGGTAAACCGTTGGGGGTGACAAAATTGGTGTTAAACGCGCCCAGGGCCTTAGCTCGCTGGTTCATCATGTTGGCAAACTGCGCCACGCCATGGCCGATATGCACCGCAATGGCCACGGCAGCATCGTTTCCGGAAGCCAACATGAGCCCATAGAGTAGATCCCGCAGGCTCACCGTCTCCTCCAGCTGCAAATACATGCTGGAACCCTCAACCCCATAGGCGCTGGCATCGGTGGTGACCATCTCGTCTAAATCCCCATGCTCAATGGCCAGCAATGCCGTCATAATCTTTGTGGTGCTAGCCATGGGCAACTGCTGATGGGCGTTTTTCGCATACAGTACCTTCCCTGTGGTGGCTTCCATTAAGATGGCCCCCGCTGCGCTGGATACCGGCTGTTGATCTGCTAGGGCGGGCAGAGCGGCCCATAGGGACAGGATGGCGATGGCGCCTGCTAGATACCGCCTTACTTGCCGCCCTATCATTTTGCTTCCTCTGCCCCTTTCTTATTGCACAAACCGGAAATCGCTTGCTCCAAGGTGGTGATCGCCTCTGGTATCAATTCAATGGCCCGATCCAAGGTGGTATTACTCTGGGCCGGCAAAACCTTTACGGTCCCGTTGGTCACGGACAAGAATGCCAAGGGGGTCAAGGTCATGCCTCCAATGGATGCCCCCGCAAAGGGATATCCTTTTTCTTCCTGTTCCATGGCCAGTTCTCCACCGCTCTTTGCAATGGGGCACGGGCCTTTTGCCGGCTTTGCCCCACCGTATTCGCCGCCTCCCGAAAAGAATCCCACGCTTACTTTGGATACGGGTAGGATCATGGTCTCCGTACCTGTCAGGATGGGGGTGCCCACCACGGTATTGACATCCACCATCTGCTTAATTTCTTCCATGGTGGTTTTCATAATGTTTTCGATGGGGTGTGCCATATCTTTTTACCTCGCCTGCTCCTACGTATTTGATGCCCAATGGCAATACCTATAATCTGCCAAGGCCGCAGGGTTCCTATGCCTTCCAGTTTCACCCAAAAGCACCGGCAGTCCCATATGGGCGCCACCTGGATCTCCAGCGCATCGGGCTGAAACAGTACCTGGAACAAGCAATCCGCCCCGATATGCAACGCCCCAGCGTATAGCACGGATCGGTATGCGTCCCCCAGTTTCCCCACTTTGCCCAACAGCCGCAGCCGGTCCAAGGCGAACCATGCGGCCCGCTGGGAAGCCAACGCTTTCCCCAAACCCTTCCATGATCTTCTTCCTGTATGCTGTTTGCCCAAAGGGAGCTGCCGCCGTCCCAAATACAGCCGCAGGGGAAAGTATTGCACCGCCATATCCATGCCGATGGGTACAAGGCCGAAAAACGTCCGTAAGGAAACATGCAGCCGGATCTCTTTCCCTTCCCAATGCAGAAAAAAGGAAAGGGGCGTATTCCATAGAAGGCCCGCCATCCCCAAGGATATGGAAATTATAATAAGAAAAAAGGCCATGTCCCCTCCAAATGTAGGTACTGGCCTTAGTATTCTGCCAAGGTTGGAAACTTATGTCCAGCCGATCGGCTGATTGATTGGTAAAACGAAATCACAGAAGGGGATTTGGCAATTCCAACTCCAATTGGTCTGGATCTTTTTCAGGAACGGAGGGGGCTTGTAAGGCCATATCCTCCATTTCGTCCGAAATATCTTTGGAGAAGGTCTCATAGCTGGGCAACTCCCCCAAATCGTGGAGTCCAAACTGCCGCAAAAACGCGTCTGTGGTGCCAAAGAGCATAGGCCTGCCTACTGCGTCCTTACGCCCCAGCTCTTGGATAAGCCCCAACTTGAGCAGCTGGCTCACGGAATATTCGCACCGGACGCCACGGATGGCCTCGATATCGTTTCGGGTGACCGGCTGCTTGTAGGCCACCACGGACAGGGTCTCCAGCATGGCCTGAGAAAAGCTTTTTGTCTGGGCTGGCTGCAACAAGGCCTCCACAAATCCGGCGTATTTGCGATTGGACACCAGTTGTACCGTATCCCCGGTACGATAAAGCTGGACGCCCCGGTCCTGGGCCGCATAGCTTTCCTCCATTTTGCCCAGGATGGACTGCAATTCCAGTTCCGTTAACCCCAGCGCCCGCTGTAGGGACACCAGATCCACCGGCTCCCCGGATACGAACAGGATACATTCGATGGCGCCAAACCATTCCTGATCGGTTTGCAGCTTTCCTAGGTCCATTCTTTCACCATCCATCTTATTCTTCATCCATATAGGTCGCGCCCTGGTCGTCCTCGCCCAATAGGTTGCCTCGCAATATGCGGATGGGGGCATAGGGCTGGTTCTGCTGAATATGCACCTCGCCCCGAGTCAACATATCCAGCAGGGCCATAAAGGTTACGATCATTTCCAGCTTGCAGGTGTTTGGCGGAAATAGCTGCCAAAACTCCACTTGGGATTTCTCCCGCAACAGGTTGCGCAGCTTGCCCAGCTGGGTACGTACGGTAAAGGTATCCGCTCGCACCTCCTGATCCTGTATGGCATTTTCCTGGGCCAGTTCCCGCTTGTGCAGCAGCTCCAAAAAGGTCTCAAATAGCCCTTCCCTGGTACCGCCTTCCCATACCACCTCTTGGGGCGGCAACAAAAATTCCTCCGGCAGCTTGGTATACATGCCCCTAGCTGCCTGTTCCAGCTCCTGCAACCGCTGGCCTGCCAGCTTGATGGCTTTGTATTCCCGCAATTGACGGATCAAGGTTTCAGCTGGGTCCTCCCCTTCCTCCTCTTCCTTGGGCGGTCTAGGCAAAAGGGAACGGGACTTAATATAAACCAACGTGGCCGCCATGGTGAGAAACTCGCTGGCCGTATCCATATCCAGCTCGTCCACCTGGGCCATATAGGCCAAATACTGGGTGGTGATCTCGGAGATGAAAATATCCTTGATATCCACCTCTGCCTGCTCGATCAGATGGAGCAATAGATCCAGCGGGCCGTCGAATTGCTTGAGATGTACCTGATACGCCATTTTAAATCAGGCCCATCAGCCGGAAAAGCAAGCGATAGATCCCATCTATGCCATATACTATCCCGTTTACCAAGGGGGACATAATGGTGCTCAATACGCCGGTAAAGAGCAGCACCAGCAGGATGATATAACCATACCGCTCCAAGAAGGAAAACACCCTATAGGTTTTTTGCCCCCGCAGGAACAGGCACTGGGCTACATGATAACCATCCAGCGGGGGGATGGGCAGCAAGTTGAAAATGCACAAACTGATATTTAGGAAAAAGAAGTTGCTAAACAGCTCCATCCCCGCCTGGTTTACGCCGGTGGTAAAGATGAAAATATATAGCACGCCCATGCTTAAAAAGGCCAAGATCAAATTGGCCGCCACGCCAGCCAGGGAAACGATCAGCTCATCCCGGCGGGCATTTTTAAAGTAGCGGGTGGAGATGGGCACGGGCTTCGCCCAGCCGAACCGGAACAACAGCAGGGTCAAAAAGCCCAGCGGGTCAATGTGGGCAAAGGGGTTGATGGTCATCCTGCCCATGTTCCGGGCTGTGGGGTCGCCCAGCTTATATGCGGCATACGCGTGAGCCCATTCGTGGAAGGAAAGGGCGACCAGGATCGCCGGGATCCGGTAGAGCAGCTGGGTCAACATCCCCGAGGGGTTAGAAAATAAGCTCGTAATACCAAACAATCTTGCAGCACCTCATATAAACATAGATGCTGTTATTATACGCTATGGCCGATCTCTTTGGCAAGCCTGTTGCCATCCGCCCGTCAAAATACCCCCCGTAAGCCTAGCCATGCACCCATCTTTGCAGCAGCATGGCCGTATAATCCAGCACCTGGGCCTGCTCAATATCCTCCGCCGGCAATAGGTCGACCTGGCACAGAACCTCCCCGTCGCCATCCACATATGTCACCCTACCCACAGCCTCTTGGCTGGAGACAGGGGCATTTAGGATTTCCGGCAAATGGTATTGCGTCTCGAAATCTACACCTTTTGGCAACAGCAGTATGGCGTCGCTAGCCGCCACCAAGGCCACGCAGTTTCCCTTTGCTCCCTGCACCGGTACCGCATCCACCAAAACGGATTCCGCCCGAGCTAAAGTTTTTACCTCATACGCTGCAAAGCCGTGCTCCAAAAGGGTGGTGGCCGCAGATGACCGGGCGCCGGAATCCGGCGCGCCGATTATAGCGCAAAGCCAGGTCGCCCCGTTGCGCTTGACGCTGAACACGCCGCAATATCCCGCCGTATTGGAGGAGCCGGTAGCCACGCCGTTACAGCCGGGCATGGATTTGATCAACCGGTTGGAGCTGGCAAGCTGGGTCTCCCTGCCGTCCGGATGGGTGATCGCATCAAGAAAAAGGCCGCTATAGCTGGTAAAGGACGGGCTTGCCATCAGCGCCCTTCCTAGGGTGGCCAGATCCTGCGCCGATAGCTTGACCCCCGTCCCCATTATGTCCCTGTATTCCGCCTGAATGTTTAGGCCCAGCAGCCGCTCCTGGATTCTCGTTAGGCAAGCTTCCTCCGTGCCGAACACCGCTTCCCCCAGGGCATAGATGGCGTCCCCGGCGGTAATCATGATGCCGGCCTTGAGCAGGGACCCCGCATCTATGACCTCCCCTGGGGATAAAAAAGCAGTTGGGCCATGGATGTCCGCCGCCGCATGGCTTATGGTCACCGTCATATCCAATCCCAATAGGCCTTCGTCGATCCCTTCGCATACCGCCAATAGCGCAGGCAAGCGAGAAAGGCCGCCTACTTCCAGCTTTTCATCCCCCTGGACCCCATATACCACCTGGCCGCTTCCCTGCTCCATCAGCACCGCCGCTTTGGCGCCGGCAAGCTCCAGGTCCGCTTCCCCATCTGCCCAGGCCATTTTGCCCGGCAGTAGCCACAACATGGCAAGCGCAGCGGCAAGCAAGCGTTTTCCCATAGAAATACCCCCCTTGTTCATGCATACTATTACATA
This sequence comes from uncultured Eubacteriales bacterium, assembly GCA_900543475.1. Lineage (GTDB taxonomy): Bacteria > Bacillota > Clostridia > Christensenellales > CAG-138 > Pelethousia > Pelethousia gallinarum. The sequence goes on along the minus strand of UQRU01000001.1, from coordinate 51,880 downwards.
TGTATGAAGCAAAGGGGGGCGCCATACGGATATAGGGGATATTTTCCGGCTCTAAATCCCTTATTTCTTACCCAAAAGCTTATTCCAAAGCCTTTAGGAAGGATTGGCCCGTGGACCAAGGCCGGCCTGTTATGTGTTCAAACACCGTGCTGCCAATGTCGGCGAAAGTCTCCCGGGTGCCCAAATCTATCCCGTTTTGCATGCCAGGCCGCCAGGCAAGGATAGGAATGTATTCCCGGGTATGGTCTGTGCCGGGATAGGTGGGATCGCAGCCGTGATCCGCCGTAACGATCAATAGATCCGCCGGCCCCATGGCCGCCATGATCCGGGGCAGCTGCCGGTCAAAATATTCTAGAGCCTTGGCATACCCTTCCACATCGTTCCTGTGGCCATAAAGCATGTCCGTATCCACCAGGTTGGTGAAGATCAGATCCCCATCGCCCCCTTGTACATACCGCAAGGTGGCTTCGATGCCGTCATGGTTGTTCTTGGTATGGTCTGCCAAGCCGATGCCTCGATGGCAAAAGATATCCTCGATCTTACCAACGGCAATGGTGTGATATCCCTGGGCTGTGAGCCCATCCAGGATGGTTTCCTTCACTGGGGGCACTGCAAAGTCCCGCCGATTTTCCGTGCGGGTATAATGGCCGTTGCTTCCGATAAAAGGCCGCGCGATCACCCGCCCCACCAGATCCGGCCCCACCAGCATGGCCCGGGCTGCCTCGCACATTTCATATAGCGCTTCTAGGGGGATCACGGCTTCATGGGCGGCCACCTGAAATACGCTGTCCGCAGAGGTGTATACGATGGGCTTTCCCGTGCGCACATGCTCGTCCCCCAGCTCCTGGATAATGGCCGTGCCGGAGGCTACGCAATTCCCCAGGGTCCCCCTGCCGATTTTGGCCTCAAACGCCTCCATGATCCGGGGTGGGAACCCGTTGGGATAGGTCTGGAAAGGCTCCTCCATGATCACCCCCGCCATTTCCCAATGGCCGCAGGTGGTATCCTTGGCGTGGGTCTTTTCCATGGCTCGCCCATATGCCCCCTGGACCTCTCCCCCATAGGCTGGCAGGCTATGGACGCCCTGGATCTGGGAAAGCCCCATGGCATACATGTTCGGTACGTCCAAATAGCCTCGCTCCCGGCAAATATTGCAAATGGTATTGGCCCCAGCATCGCCAAAATCCGCCGCATCCGGCAGGCTGCCAATGCCCGCGCTATCCAATACCACTAAGATCGCCCGTTTATGCTGTGCCATAATTCTAATCCTCTCTTTTGTTTCGCCTTGGTTGATGGTTAGATTGATTCTATCATCCTCCGCCCGGCCCGTCAAATCATTTGAGCCATGCCCGTAACGCTGCCGGCGCGGCCCCGCTCTCCAGCAGGATGCACACCAATACAAAGCCTGCTGCCCGTTGCGGCAATCCTTCCACCGGCTGGCCCGCCCGTTCGTTGAGATCCGATAAAACCTGTAATAGCACCCCCATCACTAGAAAAAGCCCAGGGGCCACGCAAAGGGGTATGCTCCAGCCAAGCCCTTGCAGTCCAAGTTCTTGCTCTAAATAAAAAATACCCGCACCCATAAAGAAGCCTTTCAATGCCACCGGCACCCCGCTAGCCACCAATAAGGGAGGCCAAAGCCTGGGAATAAAAGCCAACATAAATAGCAGAAGGTTGAGGGCGATGGAATGCAATAGGCCGGGTCCAAGCTGGTAGGTACCGCCTTGCAGGCGGGAAAACGCACCCACTAGGACCGGTTCTGTATCCTGGGCCATTTTTGCGGTGGAAACGCCTGCAGCCACTCCCGCCACCAGAAAGAAAGCCAGATAAAGCAACAAATATGGGTGCTGCCCAAGGAGCGTCAGGGGCCCTTTGTTCAGCTGCATGCGGTTGGAATGTTGTATATTCATGCTTCCATATATACGCCCCTTCCCAGGGATATATGTCCAGCATGCAGAATTCTCCTAACGGTCTTTCGCTTGCATGGTCCCATATGGAACAGGCAGGGCAAAAACGCATTCATGGCTGAGAGCGGGCCCATGCTTTTTGACCGGCATACCCGCCTTTCTCCCCCAGCCGCCAAACAGCCCATTTTTAAAAAGCATACCACCAAACGCGTTTTTTATTTTCAGATATGACGGACATATTTTTCCACAAATAGAGAAAAAGGCCAGTTATCTTATAGGATTCAATTTTTTGTCAATGAATCTAAAAAATTGTCGAATCGCATATAGAAAAAGTCATGCACGCCTTTGTCTCCAGCCAGCGTCCAGTACGCATTTGTGCCTTTGCTGAGCGCAAAGCAGGCATCCTTACAAATGGTCCCCCATAGCCTTCCCCAGGCTGGCCTACAAGGGACCATGCTTTTCAACGGGCCACACAAGAAAGGGCCCCTCGGGCCCTTCCGGTAGACCTTTTCCCTAGCTCAGGGTCTTATTTAAGCGGCGAATGGTATACTGGGTCAGATTGGCGATAAATTCCTTGTTGGTGGGACGGGTTTTTGCATCTTCCACGGTGTTGCCAAAGATCTTATGCTGTGCTTTCATGTCGCCCCTGGTCCAGGTGACTTCGATAAAGTTGCGGATATTCCGCTCGATTTGTTTGGCATTTACGCCATGGATCTGGGCGGCATAGGGATAGGCCTCTTTGGAAAGGAAGATCGCTTTTCCCCGGTTGCGCACACAGTAGGAGATCACGGTTTTCGCTTGATAATATCCGGCTAGGTTCACCGGGCACCCCATGTGCCGAAACAGGAAGGTGATGGCCTCATCGATCTGCAAGTTCAAATCGTTTTCCCGCATCCTGTTCCGATACTGCTTGATGCTTCCATCTCGATCGGGGGCAAAATCCATCATTCTGCTGAAGATCAGCCCTTCATCCGTTGGCATTTGGATCTGATAGGTAACCCCTAAGCTCTCTCCCAACTGGATGGCCTCTTCCCCTTTCATGGAGGATAGGGCGAAGATCCGGGTATTCCTACAGCAGTTTTCCGCCTGCAACCACCGCAATACAGCAATACCATCCATTCTAGGCATGAGCATATCAAGTAGCATCATATCAGGCTCATATAGCTTGGCCTGTACTACGCCTGATGGGCCGTCCACCCCAGATGGAAGCAAGGAAATCAAGGGAATGGATGAGAAATATGTTTCCAGCCTTTCCCGAAGGGCTACATTATCCGTAATGATAAGCAAGCTATAAGGTTTCATAGCAAATACCACATATCCGATTTTTGTAAAAGAGGATCTAACTGGAAAAGAGAAAAAGCTATTAACGTACAAGCTATAGGATAAGTATAGCAGAATCTGGAAGCAAGCGCAATGCGTAGACAGTTTTTGCGCATGCATTCTGTAAAGGGACGGCAGACCCGCCCATTTAAAAAATAGAATTAAGCTGGAAATAATTTTTATATTTTGATATTTCCAGCTATAATCCTGTAAATATGTTTATTATTTTTTGTATTATTGTTTTTTTTAATCCAAGGTTTGTTGGTACATCCAGAGGGCGTAAATACAATAGCCGCGAAGGGGATCGTTTACAAATACATGGGTCACCGCACCCGCCAGCTTACCATCCTGCATAATGGGGCTTCCGCTCATACCCTGGACGATCCCCCCGGTCTTTTCGATGAGTCTGGGATCTGTGATCTGGACCACCATCCCTTTCCCGGCCGCGCTGGTTTGCGGATAGGTTTTTATGATTTGGCAATCATATGCCTGCACCCCATTTTCATCTATTGTAGTCAAGATCTGGGCAGGGCCTGTATGGATCTCCTCGGGATAAGCGAGCAACGCCCCGTCTGGATAGAGCGGGTTTTCTAAAGGCGCATATAGCTCCCCATATATGCCCATATTCCCGTTGTTATCCAACGTGCCCAGCCGCTGGCTAACCGTGCTGAACGCCCCTTGGATCTCCCCTGGCAATCCGCTGCTGCCTTGGGCGATCCCCACCACATTGGATTGCACGATCTCCCCTGTTTTTACAGACAATAACGTTCCTGTATCCACATCCGTAATGGGATGCCCCAAAGCGCCGTAGCGCAGGGTATCCATCGCATAGAAGGATAATGTCCCGATGCCTGCCGTACTATCCCGCACCCACATGCCCATTTTGTATATTCCGTCCTGTCGGTCCGCTGCGGGCTCGATGGTAACGTCTATGGACACATCGTCTCTGGAAAGCTGCAGGTCCACCGCCCCCTGGGTTTCATTACATAGGGCGGTAAGATGGGCCGCATCCTTTACCGCCGTCCCATTTACGCCCAGGATCACATCCCCCACCCGTATACCCGCTGCCTGGGCTGGGCAAATAGCCGTTCCATCCAAGGTTTCAAAGCTGCCCAATCCAACCACCAGCGCCCCCTCCGTATACAACGTAACCCCTACCGAATAACCTCCCGGCATTACCCAGATGGAATCCCGGGTATAAAAGTTTACTTTTTTCAGGGGGATCAGGCCAAACAAGTCCACCTGCACCGTATAACCGGCAGGGGTATCCGAATGGAGTTGCTCAGCCAGGTCCTGGGACACCGGTTGCTGTTTCTGTTCATATCGCAGGGAAAAGGGCGCGCCAATGCTGGCCAACCGGCTTTCGCTGTCAGAACCGATATAGGCTTGGCTCGGCAGCTCTCGCACAAGCCGTGCCGGTTCTCCATAGTTGAAGCTGAGCAGCAGCAAGCATACCAGCAGCCCAATACAGCGCACAAAGGCGCTCCCCCTGCGTATTTTCATGACACGTCACCTCAAAAAAAACACTGGGTTTCCGGGACACGGTCCCTTCATCCGCAGTGTTAGTTTCCTCGGCATATGCCTTGGCTATACGGTGGGAATATATTCTTTCCTTTTACAGCTTGCAGCGGCCGGTCAACCTATTTTGCCTTCTGCTTTAGCCGCCGCGCAGCTATCCACCAATTCCTTGGCGTGTTCCAAGGCGGCGGCGCTTTGGCCCGCTCCGCTCATCATGGCAGCCACCTGCACATAGCGTTCCTGTAAAGTAAGCGCCCGTAAAGACGTGCGGGCATGGCCGTCTGTTTCGCTTTTTTCCACCAGGTAATGGGCGTCCGCCATCGCTGCGATCTGGGGCAAGTGGGTGACGCACAGCACCTGATGGTCCCGGGAAATGCGTACCATTTTTTCCCCTACCACGCTTGCAATTCTGCCGCTGATCCCCGTATCGATCTCATCGAAGATCAGGGTCTCAATGGCATCCCCTTTTGCGAACATGGCTTTCATGGCCAGCATGATCCGGCTCATTTCGCCGCCGGAAGCCACCTTTTCCAAGGGCTTCAACGGCTCGCCTGCATTAGCGCTGAGCAGAAATTCCACCCGCTCCGCCCCCAGGGAGGAAATGCCATCCACCGGATGGAACGCTACGGCAAAATCCCCATGGGCAAAGCCCAGCTCCTTAAGCTCCTGCACCATGCCCGCTTCCAAGGCGGCTGCCGCCGCCCTGCGGGCCTGGGTCAACCCATCCGCCTGCTGCCTATATACCTCCGCTGCTTGCTGAAGTTCCCGCTCCAGGTTCGCCCGGCGCTCCTCCGAGCCTTCCAGCTTCTCCAATCGCTCTGCGCTGGCTGCCAGGTACCCCATGATCGCTTCATAGTCCTCGCCGTATTTCCGCTTCAGGCTATGGTACAGCGCCAGCCGTTCCTCGATCTGCTCTGCCCGCTGGGGGTCGTATTCAAAACCGGCTTGCATATCCCGCAGGCTATAACTGATGTCCTCTAGGGCGTAATACGCTTCCTCCAGCCGTTGGGACAAAGCTCCATATTCCGCCGAAAGCTCCCCGATCCCCTGGAGCTGCCGCCACGCAGCGTTGACCAGGGATAAAGCCGTCTCGCCTTCGCCGCTGAGGGCTTCGCTCCCCTGCTCCATGGCTTCCATGATCCGGGCCGCGTTTTGCAATACCTTCCGTTCTCCTAAAAGGGCTTCTTCCTCCCCTTCGTATAAGCCCGCTTTTTCTATCTCCTGGATCTGATAGCGCAGCATGTCCATTTCCCTGGCCCGTTCTTCCTCGGAGCCAAAGCCCTCCAAAAGTTCCTTCTGAACCTGCTTATATCGCGCAGCCGCTGCCGCCACGCCTTCTTTCCAGGGGCGGATCTCCTCTTGGGCAAAGGAATCCAAATACTCCATATGCCGGCTCTTGGACAGCAAAGACTGATGGGCGTGCTGCCCATGCACATCCACCAGCTGGTCTGTGATCTCCTTGAGGGTAGCCAGGTTCACCAGGGCCCCATTGACCCTGCAAATGTTTTTGCCGGCCGCCGACATCTCCCGGGAAAGCAATAACTCCCCCGGTTCTTCACAGGGGAGGCCCATCTCCTCCAAAGCGGACAAAAGGCCGTCCCGGCCCTTTATCTCAAAAACAGCTTCCACCCGGGCTTTATCCGCCCCATGCTTGATCAACTCCCGGCTGGCCCGTTCTCCCAGCACCAGGTTCACCGCATCGATCACGATGGATTTCCCTGCGCCGGTCTCGCCTGTGAGCACGTTAAAGCCCGCGGTGAAGGCCACGTCCAATTCTTCGATCAAGGCTACATTTTTTACGAAAAGCCGTTGCAGCATATGCCTCTATACCTTCAATAGGGTCTGGAACCGGCGGATCAGCTCGTTGGCATCCGCCCCTTCCTTTACCGCGATAAAGATCGTATTATCCCCGGCGATGGTGCCGGCGATCTCATCCCAACGCAGGGAGTCAATGGCCTCTGTGGCCGCGCCCGCCGTGCCGGAGATGGTTTTTACAATGACCAGATGCCCCGTGGCGGTCATGGACAGCACCGAATGGGCGAAAATGCTGATGAACCGGTCCTTCAGTCCAGCCTCCGCCTTGTCCACGGTGGCGTATTTATAATTTCCATCGTCGGAAAGCACCTTGATCAGGCGCAATTCCTTAATATCCCGAGATACGGTGGCTTGCGTCACTTTAACCCCCTGTTCCCGCAGGCGGGCGGCAAGTTCCTCCTGGGTATCGATGTCAAAATGTTCAATAATGTCCAGAATGATGGCATGGCGCGCAGACTTCACGTGAATAAACCTCCCCCACTTGGTATTTGGTGAACGTGCGGATGCTAGGTAAGCTTGGTATGGATCAGCTGGTAAATGTTCCGCTGCTGGAATTGGATAAACTTCACCGTCCTTGGGCTTTTTCGAATGGTGATCATATCCTGCTGGTTAATATCCCGGGTATAGATGCCATCCAAGGCCAAATACCCATCGCTGCCCATACGCAGCCGCAAAGGCTCGCATGGGTCCGCCACAATGGGGCGGAAGCTAAGGGTATGGGGGCATACTGGTGTAATAATGGCCACATCTAGCCCCTGGGCCACCACCGGTCCCCCTGCTGAAATGGAATAGCCAGTGGAGCCATTGGGCGTGCTAACGATAATGCCATCGCAATATACGCTGCCCGCGTCCATTCCGCCGATGTTTACATTGATGTCCGCCACGCCGGAAAACCGGCGCTTATAGAGCAACGCCTCGTTGATGCAATCCTGGGGGGCTTCATCGTTGACCGAACAGGCCAACAGCATCCGCTCGTCCACCAAGAACTGTCCCTTTTGAAGTTTTTCCAGGGCAGCTGGGATCTCCTGGTGGCTAATGGCGCTCATGAATCCCACCCGGCCAAAGTTAACGCCTAAAACCGGCACATCCATAGGGACTGCCAGGGCCGCCGCCCGCAGGATCGTCCCGTCCCCCCCTAAGGCCAGAATGGCCTCGGGCTGGGCCGTGGAAAACGCAGGCGCCTCTTTAAACTGGGGCAGGTTACGAAGCGCATCATCCAAGACGCAGGCCATAGAACGCTGCTCTGCTACTTGCAAAATATTCTGCACTGCGCCCAGTGCGCTGGGATTATTCGGATTGGCAAAAATGCCCAAACTATGCATATGACTACCCAACGATCTTTGTTTATTCATTATATGCGTATTTATGCGTTTTTTCAAGGGATTTTATCCAAAACAATGTGGGAATCCAATTCCCGGTGGCTTTGCTCCACAACTTCTTGCAGCCGTTTTTCCAAGGGGTCCCCTTGTGCGGCAACGGCCTCCTGACCCTTTTCCAGCAAAAGCAGGTATTCAATATTGCCCTTTGGCCCCGTAATGGGGGAATAATCCGCTTGGCGCACGGTAAAACCTGCGGCCATAGCTCCCTGCACCGCTTCCTGCAAAACGGATAAATGGGTCTTCGGGTCCCGCACCACGCCGTTTTTCCCCACTTTATCCCGGCCTGCCTCAAATTGGGGCTTTACCAGTGTGACCATCTGCGCCCCAGGCCTAAGGCAGGTAAACAAGGCCGGCAGGATCAGGCGAATGGAGATGAAACTCACGTCCATGCCGGCAAAGTCCAGGGGTTCGTCAAACCAATCCGGCGCCATATTTCGCGCGTTCATCCGCTCCATGGCCACCACCCGCCCATCGTTGCGCAGCCGCCAATCCAGCTGGCCGTACCCCACATCGATGGCATAGACCTTTTTTGCGCCGTTCTGCAACATACAGTCTGTAAACCCGCCGGTGGAAGCCCCTACGTCTGCGGCCACCACCCCCGTCAAAGAAAGGCCAAAGGCCTGGATCGCCTTGGCTAGCTTCAAGCCGCCCCGGCTTACAAAGGGGACCGGGTCCTCCTTTACCGTAAGGTCCTGCTCCGGGCCCAGGGGTTCCCCCGCTTTGTCCACCCGCTTTCCGTCGGCAAAGACCACCCCTGCCATGATCAATGACCGGGCCTTTTCCCGGCTGGGGGCCAAGCCCAGCTCCACCAATCGAACGTCCGCCCGGACTCCCTTCATCGTTTTTCCTCCATGTTTTCCAGCTGCCGCCGGATGCTGTCCACATCCAAGCCGCACCAGGCATATTGTTGGGATGCGGTACCTTGTGCCACCGGCATTTCTCCCACGCCCAGGCGCGCCACCCGGACCCCCGTACCGCTTAACGCTTCGCATAGCCGGCTGCCCAAGCCGCCGGTCTGTAGCCCGTCCTCCAGGCATAGGATTTGCTTACAATGGCCTTTGATCGTCTCTAGCATATTGAGATCCATGGGCCGGATGCACCAAGCATTTATCACGCCCACGTCTTTCCCTTCTCCTGCCAGCAACGCCCGCTCCACCATAGGGCCTTCCGCCACCAGGCTGATGGGCCGAAGGGGACGCAGGGTTTCCCACCTTCCCCGCTCCATCGGCCCTTCCAGCGGCCGGTTCATCAGCGCGCCCCGGGGATAGCGCACCGCTGCCGGACGGTCTGCCGCCAATGCCATCGCCATGACGGCTGCCAGTTCCTCCTGGCTGGATGGCGCATAAATATCCAATCCGGGAATGGTATGCAAATAGGCCAAGTCATATACGCCTTGGTGGGTTTCTCCATCCTCTCCCACCAGCCCCGCCCGGTCTACGGCAAATACCACCGGCAGATGCTGCAAGGCCACGTCATGAAGGATCTGGTCATAGGCGCGCTGCAAAAAGGTGGAGTAAATGGCAACCACCGGCCGCAAGCCGGTAGCCGCCATGCCTGCGGCCAATGTAACGGCATGCTGTTCCGCGATCCCCACATCAAAAAACCGCGCAGGATAGCGCCTAGCAAAATCCGTAAGCCCCGTCCCGTCCGGCATGGCTGCGGTGATTGCCACGATCCTTTTGTCCTGCTTTGCCAGATCGCACAACGTCATACCAAACACATCGGAATTGGTACAGGCTGTCTTGCCTCGGATATAGCCGGTCTCCGGGTCAAAGGCGCCGATACCGTGAAATTTATCTGGGCTGGACTCCGCCAAACTATAGCCTTTTCCCTTTTGGGTAACCGTGTGGATCACCACCGGCTGCCGCAATGCCTTTGCCTTTTCCAGCACCCGGATCAAGGCTGTCAAATCATGGCCGTCAATGGGGCCAAGATAGGTATAGCCCATCTCCTCGAACAGGACGTTGGGCAGCAAAAAATATTTGATCCGCTCCTTAAACCGGGATATGCGCCCATATAGGCCCGGGCCGATCCGGGGGATCTTTTCCACCCGGTCGATCACCCGGCGCTTTAGATCGTTATACCGCTTGCTGGTACGCACCTTGCATAGATGCATGGCCATGGCCCCTACGTTTTTGGCGATGGACATGCCATTATCGTTGAGCAGCACGATCAAGGGCAATCCGCTTTGTCCCCCGTCGTTCAGGGCTTCAAACGCCATACCGCCCCCCAGGGCCCCGTCTCCGATCAGGGCCACCGCGCAATGGACGGTATCCCCCCGTAACTGCATGGCCCGTAGCATGCCCAAGGCGGCAGAAATGGAGGTGCTGGCATGGCCTGTATTAAAGGCGTCGTGTACGCTTTCCTCCCGTTTGGGAAACCCGGCCAACCCATGGGCCTTTCGCAGGGTAGGAAAATCCGCGTAACGCCCTGTAAGCAGCTTATGTACATACGCTTGATGGCCAACGTCAAAGATCAGCTTATCCTTTGGGCTGTCAAATACCCGATCTAAGGCCATGGTAAGCTCTACCGCCCCCAAATTAGACGCCAAATGCCCGCCATTTTGGGACACCACATTGACCAAACATAAACGAATCTCCCGCGCCAGCTCCTCCAAGTCCTTTTGGGGCAGCTGTTTGTAATCCTCCAGGGATCCAATTCGATTCAGCAGCGGGGTATCCTGCATGTTTCTAAAGCCCTCCGTCAATGCTTTCGCTCCAGGGTAATATCCACAAGCTCCGTCAAATAGTTTGCGCCGGAGCCGAAACAGGCCACAGCATTCCTGGCCTTTTGGGCGGTCTCCTCCGCCATCTGCTTGGCCGTCTCCAGGCCATATAGGTTTACATAGGTCAGCTTATGGGCTTCTTTATCCTTGCCTAGGGTCTTGCCCATGGCTGTGAAATCCCCTTCCACGTCCAAAATATCGTCCGTAATCTGGAATAAAAGCCCGTATAAAGATCCAAACTCGCTAATGGCATGAAGCTGCCGGGCGTCCGCATTGGCAATATGGGCGCCTGCCAAGGCCGCCGCCTTGATGATGGCCCCGGTCTTTCTGGCATGGATGTATTGCAGCCTATCCGCGCCGGCAGTTTCATCCCCTTCGGATTCCAGATCCGCTGCCTGACCCGCCACCATGCCGCACACCCCTGCGCCCCCCGCCACGGAGCGCACCGCTTCCAAATACCCTGGGTTGTCCCCATGGAGGGCCAAGGCGCTAAGCATCACCTCAAAGGCATAGGACAGCAATCCATCCCCTGCCAGCACGGCCATCCCTTCTCCAAACACCTTATGGTTGGAGGGCTTGCCCCGGCGAAAATCGTCGTCATCCATGGCGGGCAAATCGTCATGGATCAAGGAATAGGTATGGATCATCTCCAAGGCGCAGGCAACCGGCAGGGCATCCTCCGCATCCCCGCCCAGCATCTCGCATACCGCCAGGGTCAGGCAGGGCCGAAGCCGCTTTCCCCCATTGTATAGGCTATAAGACATGGCCGTAAGCAACCCCTTTGGTATATAGGGATTCCCCATATATTCTTCCAGCGTGCGGGCCGTTAGCGCCCGGTATCGTTCCACGGATTCCCGATAGCTCATTCCTGGATCTCCTCAATCTGCATCCCAGCGTTTACCTGCATCAGCCGCCCCTCATAGCCTTCCAACAGCTTACGGCAATAGTCCGTGAGGGTCATGCCTTCTTCATACAGTTTCACCATTTCGTCCAGGGACAAATTCCCTGCCCCCAATTTTTCCACAATGGCATCCAGCTTTTCCTTCGCCTGCTCAAATGTAAGCTCCTTCTTTTTAGCGGCCGCCATAGGCTTTATGCTCCTCCACCTGTTCAATCGTAATATCCGCCCGGCCATCCCGCAGGATAAGCCTTGCCTCCATGCCGGGCTGTAGTCCCTTTATGCTGCCCGCATATCCGTCCCCGACCTGAACCATGGCGTAGCCACGGCCCAGCACCCTGCGCGGGTCCAGCTCGTCCAGCCTAGCCTTACATGCATCCACGCCAGCCTGGGCGCCAAGCAAGGCCTGCCGCAAGCCGTGCTCCATTGTAACTGCCTGCTGGCCGATCTCCTTTTCCAGCAAGGCCAAGGTATGGCTCGGCCGGGTAAAAGCGGCCGATTGCCCCAAAGCCTCCAATTCCTTTTGCAGCCGCTCCACCCGCTCCCGGCAAAACCGGGATAGGGCCTGTTCCGTCCCTTCGATATCCCCCATTAGCCTATCGTACTCCGGCACGCACAGCTCCGCTGCCGCGCTGGGGGTCGGCGCCCGCAGGTCCGCCACAAAATCCGCAATGGAAACATCCGTTTCATGGCCCACCGCGCTCACGATGGGGATGCTGCATGCATAGATGGCCCGGGCCACGCATTCCTCATTAAAGGCCCACAGATCCTCCAAGCTGCCGCCGCCCCGGCCCACGATCAGCACATCCGCCGCTTTGTGGGCGTCCATCCATTGGATGGCCTTGGCGATCTGCTCGGCCGCGCCCTCCCCCTGCACCTTGACAGGGTACAGTAAAAGGCCCATGCCTGGGAACCTGCGCCGGGTGATCTGGAAAATATCCTGGATGGCCGCCCCAGTTGGGGACGTAACCACGCCGACGCAGCGGGGCAAGCGGGGGATGGGCTTCTTATGGGCCGAGTCAAAAAGGCCCTCCGCCTCCAATGCCGCCTTGCTGGCCAGAAACTGGGCATACAGGTCCCCCTGGCCTTCCCGCTGGAGCTTGGTGACATACAGCTGGTATTGGCCATCCTTTACATAGAGGGAAATGCTGCCCGTCACCGTGACCATTTCCCCATCCTTTGGCAAGGGATGCAAGGAAAGGGCATGCTGCCGGAACATGACGCACCGAACCAGGGCGGCCTCGTCCTTCAGGGAAAAATACAGGTGGCCGGAGCTATGCCGCTTAAAGCCGCTGATCTCTCCCCGCACCTGCAAGCCCTGTAACAGGCCGTCCCGCCGCAGCAGGTTGTTAACGTATTCGTTTAGCTGGGATACCCCCAGGATATAGCCGTTAACCCTTTCCATGTTCCAACCGTGCTTGTAGCGCCCGTTGGGCGGATTCCACCGTGTTGTCCATCAGCATAGCGATGGTCATGGGACCCACTCCCCCCGGTACAGGGGTGGTAAAGGCCGCCTTTTCACATACCGGGCCAAAGTCCACGTCCCCCTGCCATTTCCCCTGGATCCGCACCTGGCCTACGTCGATGACCACAGCCCCTTCTTTGACCATATCCGCTGTGATCAACCCCGCCTTGCCCACCGCGGCAATCAGGATATCCGCCTCCCGGGTGATGGCGCCAAGCTCCTTTGTGTGGGAATGACAAATGGTCACCGTGGCATCCTCCCGTAGCATCAGCAGGGCCACAGGCTTGCCCACGATGTTGCTTCGGCCCACCACCACGCATCGCTTCCCCGCAATGGGAAGCCCCGTGCGTTTCACCAACGCCAATATCCCTTTGGGGGTACAGGGTATAAAGCCAGGCTGGCCGGTAAGCAGGGCGCCGGCGTTTTGCACGTGGAACCCGTCCACATCCTTTTGTGGATCGATGCAGGCGATCACCTTGTCCGGGTCCAAATGGCCGGGCAAGGGCAGCTGCACCAGGATACCGTGGACGGTATCATCCTGGTTGAGCTGCCGGATCTTGTCCAGAAGCGCCCCTTCCGAAAGGCTGGCCGGATAGGTATACTGCTCCGCAAGGATCCCCAGCTCCGCCGCCCGCTTTCCCTTGGACCTTACGTAAAGCTGGGATGCGGGATCTTCCCCCACCAGGATCACTGCCAGCTTTGGCGTGATCCCTTGGGCGGTTAGGGCGTCTACTCGTTTTTTTAGATCCTCGCAAAGGGTTTGGGCGAGGGCCTTTCCATCTAAGATCTGTCCCATCCATTTGCCTCCTGTAAGATCCGGTCCCGGGTCAGCAAGGCAACCCCAACGGCGTTGTCTGTGCTCAGGGCCGGATCGCCAAAATATAGATCGATGTCGGCCTTTTCCAGCCGTTCTTGCAACATTTCCCGCAGCAGCCCGCTGGAGGCCACGCCGCCTGCCAGCAAGATACGGTTTCGCCCCGTCTTATCCGCCGCCTGCACGATAAGCTTTGTAAAGGTTCTGGCCAGGCAATCGTATACCGCCAAGGCCAGCTCTCCCATCTGGGCCTTGCCCAGCAAAGAGCGGGCTGCCGTTTCCACCCCGGAGAAGGAACACCGCAGCTCCTTTACGCTGGCCGGCAGCTTGATGTTGGTGTCTCCCGCTGCCCGTGCGACCGCTTCCAAATGAGCGCCTGCCGGGAAGGGCAACCCCATCGCCACCCCCAGCCGATCCACCAGTTGGCCTGCATGCAGATCCTCCGTACCCCCCAATAGGCGAATGGATAATCCCGCGTCCACAGTAAAAATCTCCGTAGTGCCGCCGGAGATATGCATACCCAAAATAGGCAGCTGTTCTAGCAGGGCTTCATTCCCCAGCATCGCCGCCCGCACATGCCCTTGCTGATGGGAGGTATGGTAGGGCGTCAGACCCAATCCTGCGCCCAAGGAAGCAGCGGCCATGCGGCCTGCCAAAAATACCGGCATATAGGAATCCGCTTCCGGCCTGGGCCGGCTGCTGACCCCAATGCCTCGGATCTGGCTGCGATCCAGGCAGGCTAGCATACCGGGGAGCAAGCTCTCCAGATTCCGCACATGCTGAAACAGCCCTTCGCTCTGCCGCAGGCCCCTTTGGCCCAACTTGACAGAAAGCACCGTCCGTTTTTCATAGACGATGCCCTTTTCATCCACGCATGCCACGGAGGTGGTATAACAGCTTGTATCGATTCCAAGAAACAGGCCCATCAAGAGGCCTCCCCGCCTTCCAGCCGCTTGGCCAGCGTACCCAGCATTCCGTTGATATATGCGGGGGATCGCTCGCCCCCAAAGGCTTTGGCCAGCTCCACCGCCTCATTGATGGAGACGCTGCAAGGGATATCCTTCCGGTACAGCATCTCGTAGATGGCCACCCGCAGGATGGAAAGATCCACCCGGGGCATACGGTCGATCCGCCAGCCTACCGCCAGTTCTTCAATGGTTTGGTCGATCTGGACGCTGTTGGCTTCAATGCCCGCCAGCACCGCCTGGGAAAATGCCAAATCCTCCTGGGAGGGGGACTCCTGAATGCCGGACTTGTCCAGCACTGCCTCATAGGTATCCTCGCCCCCAAATAGGCTTGCAAAGGCCAGCTTCATTGCCACCTCGCGGGCTGTCTTTCTGCTCATGGTTCTCTATTCTCCGTCTTTATTTCTTTCTAAATAGTCGGCTAAAAAATTCTTGCACCCGGTCAACGCCGCCTTCATCCAGCAGCGCGCCTAAAAAAGACAAGGCTGCCACCACTGCAAACAGGAATAAAGTGCGCCAGAAGTTGATTACAAACACCAGGATACAGAACACCAGCCCTCCCAGCGCTCCTAGGATCTGCCACTTGTGTTGCAAGAAAAATGCCAGGAGTTCTTTTTTGTGCATACCTTACCTCCAGCTTACTTCTGCAACGCTTGCGACGGGCCGCTGACCACCATAATGCTCACTTCCCGCACCTGGATCCCCGTAAGGGTCTCGATATGCTCCCGCAAAGAGTTGCGCAGGGCCTCTGTGGTTTCGGGAATGTTGGCGTCGTTGAGCAGGGACAGCTTGAGCTGAATGCCAATGCCGTTTTCCTGCAAGGTGATTACGCTGGCGACCTCCCGGATTCTAACATTGGTTTTGCAATGGCGCTGCACCATTGCGTCGATGGCGGAAAGGGCGATCTGGGTGGTGCCATAATCGCCAGCGGATACCAACGCGGAGGTGACCGGCGGCTGCGCAGGCGTCCGGTCCCCCCGGTTGAACCCAACCAAAATGGCCAGGGACAGCAGGAAAAGCACAACGCCTGTCCCACCCATCACAAGGGCAAAATTAAGCGTCCCCAGCTGGGTTCGATAGGCATCTATCGCCATCCGCAAGGTATCCAAGGGATACAAGCCCGTTGCCATGACCAGCAACAGCAGGCCTACCACCATGCCCAACAGGGTCAGGACAACCAGAAGGAATCGATGAAAAATGCTTGGCTTCATATAAACACGACCTTTCTGCTATGAAACAGCCCGGAACAACACGCCAAAGGGCGATCAGGCTAAACCCGATCGCCAGATTCTGCGGGTCATACATCCGGGCAAAAAATCATTATGCCTTTATGCCTCGGGCTTTTCCGTCACGGAAACAGAAGGGGTTTTTTCCGGCTTTTCAAAGCTGATGGACTGGACGGCCACATTGATGGTGGATACGGACAAGCCCGTCATGTTTTCGATGGTAGCCTTGACTTTTTTCTGAATGTTTTGGCATACCTCGTGGATCTTAAAGCCATATTTCACCACCACGCTAATGTCGATATTAACATTTTCTTCGGTGAAATCCACACGGATCCCCTTGGTGAGGCTCTTTTTCCCGCCCAGCATGCCGCTGATGCTCTCGGCTACCGTGCCGCTTAGGTTTTCAACACCTTCCACTTCGCTGGCGGCCAGGTTGGCAATGGTTGCGATTACGTCCGGCGCAAATATAATCTTGCCGCCCTCGATGGCGGTCACATCGGTGCTGATGCTCTTGTCAGATGCCATGGTATTGCCTCCTTGCGTTGATCTTTCGTATATTATATCAGATTTTCCCAGCCCTGCAAACACAATTGCCTTTGTTCCCGTTTTATTTTCAATTTGTACATCTTTTACTGGGCTTGGGATAAAATCTTAATATTATCCGCACTTTCCCCGGTTTCACGGGTCACCACATCCAGGATCTGGGCCACCTGCTCGCTGCTCAATTGGGGGGAATCCACCACCACGTTTACCGAGCCCTTGTGAAATGTGACCGCCGCATCGGAAAACCCCTTGGCGCGCAGCAGATTTTCTATGGTAAATTCCGCCTCCATGTTTTCCACCAACGCCAGCTTCTGCGCCTGGGCATCCGCTAGGGTCTCCGCATCGCTATAGGATACGGCGATCACTTCGTCTAAATATTCGATCTCCGTCGCCCTGACCGCATCCCGTTCCGCCCGGAAGGAGGCAAAATAATCCGCATCCGTCTGCTCCACATCCATCTCATCCACTGCCGCCTGCATACCCGCATCCTCGGTTTCGGGTTCCCCTTGTGCTAAAACCGGTTCCGTTCCTTGATTAAGCCGTATGTTCAGGACCACAGCCCCTACCAGCAACGCCCCAGCTACCAATAATACCGCATATTTTCTAATAAAGCCCTTGGTTTTCATCCTTCTCCTCCTTCTTCATAAGCCGGCCGGCTCATCTCAAACACCTCGATACATCCTGGATCGATCCCCAGTACCGTCTGTACTGCGCTTTGTAGCCGCAGCTTTACGGCGATATCCGCCGCCCCTTCCGCGATCACGATCACCCCCCGTACCGCCGGGGCCTTTTCCGTCAGGACCAACGCCTCGTCATTGAGGGTGGCGGGGGCGGATACCTCCGTACGGTTTTCGTTGACGGTGGCGGTCTCTGTGCCTGCGCTTTCTTGGGTACTGCTTTGTACCTCTGTACGCATAGCCGGCACCACCTGGGCGCCGGTGTCGTAGGTGATCATCACCTGTACCTTTCCCGCCCCCCGTATGCAGGACAATGTCTCCTCCAGCCGTTCTTCCACGGCGGTTTCTGCTGGGGCTTCCACCATGCCCGCCTGGGCTGGTTCCTCCGCCTCTTTCCCGCAGGATGCTGTGTACACCAAGATCCCCAGGGCGGCCAGCAACACATACACCGCCAGTTCGATCCGCTTATCCCCCTTCATCCGGGCAGCCAAACGGCCCAGAGGTTCAGTAACTGCCTTCCATTCCTTCATGGCGCCTCCTGCCAGGCGGAAAGGATGCCTTCCGCCAACATCCAAAATATGATCAAGTCCACCCCCCGGGCGGCGCTTTTTTGCAGCGCCCCCGCCGGGAGCAAAAACCCCAGGATACATCGTAAAATCGCCGCCGCGCTCACCTTGAGCACGATCCCATATAGCCAGCCCATGCTTTCTATCCTCCGCTGCCCAACGCCACCACCAGCCCCATTGTTAACACGAACATCAGGGCCACCAAGCCGGCGCATGCAAACATATACCTGCATATATCCGCCATGCCGGTGAGCATCTTCGGCATCCGGCTATCGGACACCTGCGCGCACAAGGCGCCGGTCAGCTGAAAGGCAAGGCTCATGCCCATCAATTGGAGCAAAGGCATCAGCACCACCCCCAAGGCCATCACCACCCCTGCCATGCCCGCGGCGTTTTTGATCAGGATGGTGCAGCCCCGCACGCTATCTAAACTTCCCGCCACCACGCCGCCCACCAGCGGCAGAGACTTATCCAGGGTATACTTCATGGTACGGAAGCTGATGCTGTCCACGCCGCCGGCGCTCATGCCTCCCAAGGCCATGGCCCCAAGAAAAACCGTGGTGATCCCGCCCATAGCCCATTTTACAAAGGATTTGATGGTATTCGCCAAATGGGTCACCTGTTCCCGTCCAGCCAACGCCCCCACGATATACAATACCCCTGCCCCCATGACCCCAGGCAGCAGCACGCTCTGGACCACTTTGGCCACGGTGCCGCTGAGGAGCACGAACATGGGTTGCACCATGCCCGCAGACGCCGTGGCCCCAATGGCGGCCAGCAGGGTGACCAGCAAAGGGGAAACGGTTTCCAGCAAGCCGCACAATTCCTGGATGACCCCGGCGGTCATGGCCAGCTGATCCGCCAGCAGGGCGCTTAGGATCATAACGCACACGCTATAGCATAAAAAGGAGGCGATCTCCTTTACATTGGTTTGCTTTTCCCCCAAAAGTGCGTCTAATAACCCGGTCAACAGGGCAATGCCTATAATGGAGGCCAAGGACCCAAGCCCCTGGGCAAGGGTCGCTTTTGCCGTTTCCCACAGCCCTTCCAGCAACCCCTGGGCCTCCAACCCCTCTCCCCTGGCAAACCCGGCGATCAGGCTATTGATATCCCCGTGGCCCCACAGATCCTGAACCTGGGCCGGCAGTTTCCCATAGCTCTCCTCCCAGGCGGATAGGTCGTATTGGGCCTGGGTGGCGTCCAGGATGCTTTCCAGCTCCGCCTCCAGGGCCATGGCCTTGCAAGGCCAAAGCAATGCCAGCGCCAGGATCAACCACAAGCCTTTTTTCATATCCCCTCCAGGAGGCTACGCAATAGCTCCAGCACCGCCAGCAGCGCCGGCAGGGCCGCCGCCACGATCATCACCCGGCCTGCCAATTCCACCTTGGAGGCGATAGCGCTCTCCCCCGCGTCCCTACAGGCCTCCGCGGCAAATTGGGCCACATAGGCGATCCCCAACACTTTGAATACCAGCTTGAGCTGTTCTACCCCCAAGCCAAACCGTCCGGTCACCCCTTCCACCGCTTGGCGTATGGCGGCGATGTCCGTTAGGGCATAGCTCAGCAGCACAAAGCATGCGGCAATGCTAAGCTGTAGCCCCATTTCCGGCTTATAGGCACGCAGCAACACGGCACCGCAAAGGGCCACCAGCGCAAGCCCTGCCAGCTTAAATACCGTCATGGTCAATACAACCCGAAGATCCGCTTCACTTCCTCAAACAGCGAGCCGATCTCCCCCAATACCATCCCCAATACGATCACCAGCCCCATCAGGGCGGCCAGCATGGCGATATCGTCCCGGCCCGTTTGCTTGAGCAGCTGGCAGCTCACCGCCACCAGCATCCCTATGCCTGCGATCTTCAATACGATTTCGATCCCCATCTTTCTTTCCTTTCGTATTCTTATAGGATCAATATGGCCATGGCCAGGCCCATAAGCAGGCCCAGCGTCCCATACAAATTGCCCCGTTTTTCCTGTTCACGGCGCAGGGCTTCCCGCTGCTCCGTCAACTCTGCCAACAACCCTTGGGCAGATTTTTTCCGGCCCTCCGCTTCCGGGTAGGAAAGGATGGGCCCCGCGTTTCGTAAAATGGCCAGATCCCCTTCTGAAAGGCCGTACGGCGCTTTTTCCGCCAGGACCTGTATCCAGGCTCCCTCAACCCCCCATTCCGGCAACAAGGCGCCAAAAGCCGCCCAAAATGGTCCCAGTAAGCCATCTGCTCTTCCCAGGGTTTGGACCAGCCGGCTAAGGGGCAGGGTCTTGTATTCCATCTGTAAGAGCAGCCTGGGCAATTCCTCTAAAAAAACGCTGAGGGCTTGGGCCCGCGCCTGTACCCTGTAGCTTTTGGCGTACCCGATAAACATCCCCAGCCCCAATGCCCCAAGGGCCCCCATCAACCGCATGGTTCCTCCTTTGCCCGATATACCGTCTCCAGCCGGGGCGGTTGGCCTGCCTGCCGGCGCAACAGGATCACCTGGGTAAAACACCCATTTTGGATCAGCGGGAACAAGCTTTTGCGCCGTTTTAAATCCTCCCAGCCGTCCCCGTGGGCGCTGGCAAGGATCCGTACCCCGCACCCTGCCGCCTCCATCACCGCTTCCGCGTCGCCCTGGCCCGCCAATTCGTCCGTGACCAGCACCTCCGGCCCCATGCCCCGCACCAGCAGGGACATGGCCCGGGCCTTTTTGCAGCCCTCTAACACATCCGTGCAGGGCCCCACATCCAACGTAGGCACCCCGTCGTCGCACCCGGCCAGCTCCCTGCGTTCGTCCGCAAGGCATACCTTCATCCCCCGCAGGGACAGCTGCCTTGCCGCATCCCGCAGCATGGTGGTTTTGCCCGCCCCCGGCGCGGAAAGCAGCAGGGTGCTCCGAAGGCCCCCCGGTCCCAGCAACATACCCATCAGCGGGTCTGCGCATCCAGGGATAGCCCGGGCCAGCCGAATGTTGAAGCCCGTAGCCGTAACCAGCCGGGCCTCCTCACCCGCCCCCGCCATGCGGCCCGCCAGGCCTACCCGTACCCCGCCCGGTAGGGTCATATAGCAGGCTGCCAGTTCCGGCCCATAGGCGTAGATGGATTGCCTGCATAGCCGCAGCAGCACCTCTTGGCACATCGCCGGGGTCGGCGTCCATTGCAGCAGCCGGTTGTTTTTTCCCAATACCTGGACTGGCCGGTTCACCCGGATCCGGATCTCCTCTGCCCCCGCCAATTCCCCTGCCTGCAGTTCCTTAGCGAGCGAGGCAGGTAGCAAAGGCAATACCTGCGTTTCCCATTGTTCCATTGCGGCCTGTCCCCCTTTTGCTGGTATATGTGTATGTGCAAGCGCCGGGCATTATTCCCTGCCTCCGGCCGATCCCTTTCCCCATAAGCAAAAAGCCCTTGCGTCCGCTGTTTCGCTAGACGCAAGGGCTTTAACAAACGATTTTAAATTAAACAATCCCTAGGCTGAGAAAGGTCATTCCGCAGACCGTTTTTGTTCCTGGGCAACCTGATATAGGCATAAGAGGATAGCGCCAAAGCAAAGGCCGCTCATCTGGGCGTCCGCCAAGGCCGCACTGGCAAAATCCAATATACCATAGCTGCCAGTGACCAGATTGACGCAGCCTTCCCCCAAAGCGCACACCACCGGCACCAGGCAGACCACAGCCAAAGCGGTCCGGGGTGTGGTCACCAATACCGTGGCGGCAGCTCCGGCGATACAACCTGTAAGCAGGCCGCTATGGGCCCCTGCAAGGATCTCCGCCCGCCCGGCAAAAAACGCAGCCAGGGAAAAAAACAGCAACGCCGCAGGCGCGCCTGGGTTAGGTCGCTCATGCCAGGCCCACAGAGCCAGGGAAATTGGGAGCATAACGATTTGTAAGGAAAAGCGCAATTGGGCAACAGGGGCAAACACAAAAGAGGAAAAGGCCAGCATACATACCGCAAAGTAGACGGCATGAAAGGGCCGGATGCGAAACAGGGCCTGCAGCGGGGCAAGCCCCCCTGTCAGGCCCAGGATTATGATGCACAGGAGCAATGCGGTGGAAAGTTGCATAGACAAACCTTCTTCCATGGGGATTACCCCTACCTTGCCCCGGCAGGTACGCCGGCATTCCCGGCAATGAATGGAAACGCTATTGCAGCTGCATATACGCCGCCATGGAGCCGGTTCCTCCCTTATCCCGGCGGTGGGAATAGAATCGTTCTGGGTCCTCATAGGTACAGGCGTCCATCAGGGTAATGTGTTCCGGCAGGATGCCCGCCTGTAAAAATTGCAGCCCGGCGCATAAGGGCAGATCCACATAAGCCTTGCCCGGCCGGCCCGGCCGCATTACAGCCGGGTCAAAGGCCCTTGCGAATTCCTCTCCCAAATCCGCATCCACCTCAAAGCATTTGGGGCAGATACAAGGCCCCGCCACGGCGATCAAGTTTTCCGGCCTGGTGCCATAGGCCCGGCCCATGGCCTCCGCCATCACCAGGCCGATTTTCAGCAGGGTGCCCTTCCACCCCGCGTGGGCCATGCCCACCGCTCGGTTTTCCGGGTCATAAAAGAAAAAGGCTCCGCAATCCGCGTGGGAGGTCACCACCGCCACCGCCGGGTCGTTGGTGATCAGGCCGTCGCAAAAGGGCAAGGGCGGCTGCGTAAAGCCCCGGCCTCGGCTTAGCCTGTCCACCTGGATCACGTTGGCGCCATGGGCGTGGTTGACGATGACCATATCATCATATGCAATGCCCGCGCCCCGGGCAAACCGGCGGTAATTTTCCAACACATCTGCCTCGCAGCCATCCTTATCCCAATGCAGGTTCAAAGAAGCCTTGCGACCTGTGGTGACCCCGCCCTCCCGGGTGGAAAACCCGTGGCGCAATCCGGGCACCTGTAGCGACGCAGCTCTGTACCAGCCGATGCCTTCGCTTTTTTCGTAAAGAAAGCCGTGCTTGAACTGCCCGGCCTTTGCTAAATAGGATCCTTGCATACTATTTTTCATCCAATAAACGCTTGAGCTCCTCCATAAAGGTGCTAATGTCCTTGAATTGCCGGTATACCGACGCAAAGCGCACATAGGCCACTTCATCCAGTTCTTTGAGCCGGCGCATCACCATTTCACCTACGGTATTGGTGGGCACCTCCTGTTCCAGGGAATTGAATACTTCCCGCTCCACATCATCCACCAACCGTTCCATATCCCCGGTGGATACGGGCCGCTTTTCACAGGCCTTGCGCACCCCTGCCAGGATCTTTTTGCTGTCGAAGGGCTCCCGGCTCCCGTCTTTTTTTATGACCATGATGGGCACTTCTTCGATTTTTTCATAGGTGGTGAAGCGCTTGCCGCAATTGATGCATTCCCGCCTGCGGCGTATGGCTGTGCCATCCTCCGTGGGCCTGGAATCCACCACTTTGCTTTCCGTACTCAAGCAATACCGACACTTCATGGCTTGGCCTCCCTGTTTGATATGGAATATCATACCATAATGTCCGGTTTTACGCCACATTCCCCGGCATTTTTTTCAGGTTTGCAACCTCAAAGCACAAGATCCACCAAGATAACGTCTCCGCCGATCTTGGAGATGCGGGAAAAGGGGATGACCAACTCTTCATCGTTTTTCAGCAGGCCGAAAAAATGGGGAGGTCCTGGTACGACCAGCGATTTGACCAGGCCGGATTCGCATTCGATCTCCAAATCGCACACGCAGCCCAGCCTGGCTCCATCCCGCACGTTGATCACTTCCTTACGCTTTAACTCGCAAAAGCCGATGATGGACATTCGTCTCACCCCCTTGACAGTGTATGCCGGGGCGCCCCTAAGCATACCCATTCCGCCTGGCAAAGCAAAAGCCCGCCGAGTTGGCGGGCTAAGATGCAACGCATCGTTTGATTTTCCTGAGGGGGCTGCCGCTTATCCGGGAAGGACGGAATGCATATCCCGAATATGGTAGTTATTGGTAAATGTAAATGGCTTTGGAAGCTTAATACTTACGCTTCCGGGCTGCTTCGGCCTTCTTCTTGCGCTTTACGCTGGGCTTCTCGTAATGTTCACGGCGACGGACTTCGGCCAAGACGCCACTGCGGGCGCACTTACGCTTAAACCGTTTGAGAGCACTTTCCAGAGACTCGTTTTCACCTACGCGAATTTCCAAATCTTTCCCCTCCCCTCTCCGTTGCAGCATAGCGGCTGTGCCACCGGCAAGGTCGAAATCAAACATGTTTCATTATACTGGAACGGGCCCGGGAAGTCAACTAAAACCTGCAAAAAACCCCGTCGTCACCCCACATACCGAATATCCAGCCCGCCGAAGATCACCTTGCCGGTCAAGGTCAATGTGGCGGTGGGCTCTAAGGGACTGCCGTTGATGGTGGAGCCGCCGAATATGGCGGTGACCTGGTTATCCACCCGGAAATGCCTGGGGAGGAACAGGGTATAGCCGCCGAATACCACCTCCAGGTTCAGCACTGCCGCCCCCCGGTCCCCCAGGGCCTGCACCTGGGTAAGATCCAGCTTGCCTGCCCCGAATACCAGCCGCACCTTCCCGCCCCGCAAGCAAGGCGCCTTGATTTGCCGGTCGTCCTCGGTGAATACCGCTTGCAGCTGGATGACTTCCTTTTCCTCTACAAAGCTCGCTGCCCCCTGTTGCCAATGCCGTCCCTGAAACCGGTTGCCCACATACCGTTTGACCCCCAGCAGGTTCAGCAGGATGTCCACCCCCAGCAAGATCAGGATCATGGGCCAAACCAGGTCCCAGGTTAGGGGAAAGGGCAGCGGGTCCCCCAGGTTTTGCAGCAGGTAATAAAACCCGACAAAAGCCACCCCCAGGCCAAAGGGGGCAAGCTGCCGCAAAAACCATAGGACCCCCAGCCCCAGCACCACGCTGGGCCATACCAAGCCCCAAATGTCCGGGGAAAGGCCCAGCTGTTTATTTAATATGAAGGACAGCCCCAAAAGGATCAGGGCAACGGCAAAGGCCACCCCGCCCCAATCCACCCGCGGCGAGGGCAAAGGGGCTTGGGACGCATCGTCTGCCGTTTGCCGGCCCGCTTCCTGGGAAAAGTCGGCTGCTTCTCCACCGGCAGCCGGCACGCCCAGCAGGGTATCCACCCGCACCCCCAGCAGGGCCGCCAGGGCGGGCAAGGTGGAGATATCCGGGCAGGATACGTCGTTTTCCCATTTGCTCACCGCCTGGGCGGATATGCCCAGCTGGGCTGCCAGCTGCTCCTGGGTCCAGCCCTTCGCCTTGCGTAAGGCCATGATTCGCTTACCCAAGGTCCCCTGATTTTGTTCCATGCTTTTCTTTCTCCTTTTTCTGCGCCGGCCGTTGCGGTTTTTCTGCATCCATTCTCCCACATTTGGGGCAAAAATTCCATGGCCTATTGGTCGAACCTAGGATTCTACCGTTGGTTGTGCTCTCAACCAGCGGTTGCTCGCCCTTATTTTGCCCCTCTTTTCCTATGCCACGGCCAAAGGCTTGCCCCAAAGGGAAAAATGCTTTAAGATAGAAGCTGAATATGAGAAGGCGTTGTCCTTCCCAATTTGTAGAAAAGGAACCCAACGAATTATGAAATGGACCCAGATCACCGTATTCACCACCCAAGAGGGCATCGAACCGGTCTGCGGCCGGTTATCCACCCTAGGGATCGACCAGGTACAGATCCAGGAAAGCCGGGAAGCCATAGACGCTTTTTTGCAGGAAACCGCCAAATATTGGGACTTTGCCGACCTGGACGAGCTGACCCAAAACACCGGCCCCTGCGTAAAAGCCTATGTGGGCAATGTGGCGGACAATGCTAAGCTGGTGGAGCAGATCCGCCAATCCTTTGCGGAATTGAAGGCCATGGACGTAGGGTTGGATCTTGGCAGCCTTCGGGTGGTGGCTGAGGTCACCGACGAAGAGGATTGGGCCAACAATTGGAAAGCCTACTATAAGCCCCTGCCCATTGGGGAACGGCTGCTGGTGTGTCCCAGCTGGGAAAAGGCCGACCCCGGCCAACGGGTACTGTTGTCCCTGGACCCGGGCATGGCCTTTGGCACCGGCAGCCACCACACCACCCGGATGTGCCTGGAGCTGCTGGAAGCCCACGTGCGCCCGGGGGACACCCTGCTGGACCTGGGCTGCGGCAGCGGCATCCTTTCCATCGCCGGCGTCCTCTTGGGGGCCGCCCATGCGGTCGGCGTGGACATTGACCCGGTGGCCGAGCGGATCGCCGGGGAAAACGCCGCCCTCAACGGCGTGCAAGGGGATCGGTATACGGTTTTATGCGGGGATGTGCTGACCGACGGGGACCTGGTAAACCGGCTGGCCCAGTCTACCTATGACATTGTTGTCGCCAACATCGTGGCGGATGTGATCATCGGCCTTTGTCCAGTAGTGCCTCGTTTCTTAAAGCAGGACGGCCTGTTCATCATGAGCGGCATCATCAAGGAACGGCTGCCCGACGTTTTGCACGCCTTGGAAGCCCATGGCTTCCAGACGCTCTCCATCCAAGAAGGGGAAGATTGGCGGGCCATATTGGCCAAGAGGACATAGGGATATGCATCGGTTTTTCATAGGCCCCCAGCAACTTACAGGGCAAACCGCCCGTATAACCGGCGAGGATATGGCCCATATGAGCCGGGTCCTTCGGCTGCGGGCCGGGGATCTGGTCACCCTGTGCGACGGGGCCGGCATGGATTATGAAGCCCGGCTCCGCTCCCTGGGCAAGGAGGAAATCCTGCTGGATGTGCTTTCCTCTCGGCCTTCCCGAGGGGAGCCTGCCCATCGGGTCACCCTGTACCAGGGGCTGCCTAAGGCGGGTAAAATGGAGCTGATCCTGCAAAAATCCGTGGAACTGGGCCTGTATTCCCTGGT
Organism: uncultured Eubacteriales bacterium; assembly: GCA_900543475.1. GTDB lineage: Bacteria > Bacillota > Clostridia > Christensenellales > CAG-138 > Pelethousia > Pelethousia gallinarum. Next base: position 25,246 of record UQRU01000001.1, on the reverse strand, counting down.
GCCGGTCCTGGCCCAACGCAGCGTGGTCAAGCTCACCCCCAAGGAATTTGAAAAGAAACGGGTCCGCTACCAGCGGGTCGCCTATGAAGCGGCCAAGCAGGCCCGCCGGGGCATGGTGCCCCAGGTACGCCCGTTGGCCGCCTTTTCCGACGCTGTCCTGGCCCGGCATGACCTATTGCTGATCGCCGACGAGGAAGAGGAGGCCGTCTCCTTGAAAGCCATCCTCCAAAGCCACGGGGACGCCCTGGACATTGGCTTGGTAATCGGTCCGGAGGGCGGGCTGGAGCGGAGCGAGGTGGCCGCCCTGACCGCCGCAGGGGGGCATTGCCTGAGCCTGGGCCCCCGGATCCTGCGGACGGAAACTGCGGGCATGGCTGCCCTGGCCATGATCCTATATGAATTGGGGGATATGTGATGGGCAAACGGGCTGCGTTTTATACCCTTGGTTGCAAGGTGAATCAATTCGATACGGAGGCTATGCGGGAGCTTTTTTCCCAGGCCGGCTATGAAACTGTGGATTTTGACCAAGTGGCGGACGTGTATCTGATCAACACCTGTACCGTCACCGCCACCGGGGATCAAAAATCCCGGCAGATGATCTCCCGGGCACACAGCAAAAACCCAGACGCAAAGATCATCGTAGCGGGCTGCTATGCTCAGCGCGCCCCGGAGGAGATCCAAAAGCTCCCTGGGGTCAGCCTGATCCTAGGTTCCCAGGACCGGCTTCGGGTGGTGGAACTGGTGGAAAGCCTCTCCCCTGCCCAGCCCTTCTTGTGCGCGGTAGAGGATCTGGAAAAGGCCACGGCCTTTGAAAACCTCCAGGCCGTCCAGGAAAGCCGTACCCGGGCCCAGCTAAAGATCCAGGAGGGCTGCGACCGGTATTGCACCTATTGCGTCATTCCTTATGCCCGGGGGCCTTTGCGTTCCCGCTCCCTTTCCGATATCCACAGCCAGCTGGCCCGGCTGGGGGAAAACGGCTATTCCGAGGTGGTGTTGACCGGCATTCACCTGATGAGCTATGGTAAGGATCTGGGGGACGGCACCAACCTGCTGGACGCCATCCGGCAGGGCCAAGATATCCCGGGGATCCAGCGGATCCGTCTTGGTTCCCTGGAGCCTCAGCTTCTTTCCGATGCGTTTGTACAGGCGCTGGCAGAGAATCCAAAAATTTGCCGTCAATTTCATCTCTCCCTGCAAAGCGGCAGCGCCACCGTTTTACGGCGTATGGCCCGGCGCTATACCCCGGACGAATACGCCCAATGGGTTGCCCGGCTGCGGGCCGCCATGCCCGGCTGCGCTATCACCACCGACGTGATCGTGGGCTTCCCCGGGGAAACGGAAGCGGAATTTCAACAAACGCTGGATTTTGTGGAGCAGGTCAAGCTATGCCGCGTCCATGTGTTCCCCTATTCCCCCCGTTCCGGCACCCCGGCCGCCCGTATGCTAGGCCAGCTTTCCAAGGCGGTAAAATCCCAACGGGCCCACATCCTAGCCCAGTTGGCGGATCGCCTGGAAGCGGAATATCTGGCCCAGCAGGTGGGCACCTGCCAGGCCGTTCTGTTTGAAGAAGAGAAACACGGCGGTGTGGAAGGCTATACCGACACCTATGTGCGGGTTTGGGTCCCCGGCGGCAAACAGGTATTGGGGCAATTGGCGCAGGTACAGATACAGCAGGCGGAAACCGGCCGTTTGACCGGTCAGCTTATAGAATAGGCGGAAACGTCCCGCCCAGCAATTGCATAAGGAGGTTCATCCATGGAAAACTGCATTTTCTGCAAAATCGCCAATGGCGAGATCCCTTCCAACAAGGTATATGAGGACGACCAAGTGCTGGCCTTTTACGACCTGGACCCCCAGGCGCCGGTCCATGTGCTGATCATCCCCAAGGCCCATTACGACAGCATTCTTGCCGTTCCCTGCGGCAAGGACAGCCCCCTGCCCGCCATGACCGCCGCCGCCCAGAAGATCGCCCAACAGCTGGGGGTGGCGGAAACCGGCTTCCGTCTGGTGATCAACACCGGTAAGGACGGCGGCCAAAGCGTCCAACATCTGCACATGCACCTGATGGGCGGCAGGGAATTCGCCTGGCCGGCCGGCTGATCCTGGTTCCCCCCATAAAAAAATGGCCGCTTCCAACGGTAGGCTTGCCGATGGAAGCGGCTTTGTTTATTTGTTCATAACATGCTTTGGCTACTTTTCCTGCCAAATCCATATGATCCCCACGATCCCCAGGGCTAAGCCGCACAGGGTCAAGGGCAAAAAGTCCAACAGCCGCCAATGGGTCGGTCCGGATTCCACCAGGCAAAATAGAATGCCGAGCAGGAGCAACCCGATCCCCTTGCATTGTTTTGTGGTCAAGGCTTACCTCCTTTTCGCATCAATCCATGGCGTCCTTGATCTTGGAGAAGATATTCTTTTTAGCCGGCCTGGCGTCCGATATCTTGTCTCCCAAAGAAACCGCCAACCGCTTCATCAGGTCCCGCTGTTCATCCGACAACCGTTTGGGGATGGTCACATTGGTGCGTACCAGCAGGTCCCCTTTGGTATTGGAATTGAGCCGCGGCATCCCCTGTTCCTTCAACCGGAAGGTGGTGCCGGGCTGGGTCCCCTCCGGCACGGTATATTTCACCGTGCCTCGCAGGGTGGGTACCTGGATCTCCCCGCCTAGGGTGGCCACGGTCATGGGGATGTTCATATCCAGATACAGGTCCGTGCCCCTGCGGGTAAACAGCTTATGGGGCTTGACGGTGATGGTGATATATAGATCCCCTGCCGGACCGCCCCGAAGCCCTGCTTCGCCTTCCCCCCGCATATTCAGGGTCTGGCCGTTATCGATGCCTGCCGGCACGTTCACCACGATCCGCTTGGACTTGTTTACCCGGCCTCTACCCCGGCAATCCGGGCATGCTTCCTTTACGATCTTGCCGGTGCCGTTACAGGCGTCGCAAGTGCGCACCGTGGCAAAGGAGCCGAACATGGTGTTCTGCTGCACCCGCACCTGGCCGGTGCCGCCGCAAGTGGTACAGGTTACCGGGGTGGTGCCGGGCTTGGCGCCGGTGCCGCCGCAGGTCTTACAATTTTCCTCCCGAGGGATCAGGATCTCCTTCTTAACCCCAAAGGCGGACTCCTCAAAGGTGATGGTCAGGTTATAGCGAAGATCCCGGCCTTGTACAGGGCCGTTTCGATTTTGGGAAAACCCGCCGAACCCGCCAAACCCGCCGCCTGTGAAGGCGGAAAAAATATCTTCAAACCCAAAGCCGCCGCCATAGCTGCCGCCGGACGCGGCGGACGGATCAAAAGCCGCATGGCCAAACTGGTCATACTGGGCTCGCTTCTTTTCATCGGACAGCACCTCATAGGCTTCGTTGATGTCCTTGAATTTCTTCTCCGCCTCTTTGTCGTTTGGATGCAGATCTGGATGATATTGCTTGGCCAGCTTTCGGAAGGCGCTTTTGATGTCCGCATCGGAAGCGTCCCGGTTTACGCCCAATATTTCATAATAATCCGCTTTTGCCAAATTCCCAACGCTCCTATCTACGCCATTTCGGGGCTGCTCCAAAATGGGGGCGGCCCCGAAGGATGGTTTTCTATTCTTCTCACGCATCCGGCTGCAAGACGCATTTGCAGCAGCCTTTGCATTCCCCTAGATGGCTCCTGGGAGCACGGCTTTACACCGTTTTTCCAGGGCCATTTCAAATTATTTATTGTCGTCTACCACTTCGTAGTCCGCGTCTACCACGTTGTCGTCATGGGGCGCGCTGCTGCCGCCTGCCTGCTGCTGTTGCTGGGCCGCCTCCTGGGCCTGCTGCTGGTAGATCTTGCCGAAGGCCTCGTAGGATACCTCCGTGAGCTTCTCGCTGGCCGCCTTAATGGCCGCGTTGTCCGTGCCCTCCAGGGCCTTCTTCACGTTGGCCACCTCGGCTTCGATCTTCGCCTTATCCTCGGCGCTGATCTTATCGCCCAGCTCCTTGAGGGTCTTTTCGGTGGAATACACCATGCTGTCAGCATGGTTGCGCACTTCCACTTCCTCTTTGCGGGCCTTATCCTCGGCGGCGAACTTCTCCGCATCCTGCACCGCCTTGTTGATTTCATCCTCGCTCAGGTTGGTGGAAGCGGTGATGGTGACCTTCTGCTCGTTGCCGGTGCCCAGATCCTTGGCGGATACATGGACGATGCCGTTGGCGTCGATGTCGAAGCTGACCTCGATCTGGGGCACGCCCCGAGGCGCCGGCGCGATGCCCGCCAGCTGGAACCGGCCCAGGGTCTTATTGTACTGGGCCAGCTCACGCTCGCCCTGGAGCACATGGACCTCTACGCTGGTCTGCCCGTCGGCGGCGGTGGAGAAGATCTGGCTCTTCTTGGTGGGGATGGTGGTATTCCGGTCGATCAACCGGGTGAACACGCCGCCCACGGTCTCAATGCCCAGGGACAGCGGCGTTACATCCAGCAGCAATACGTCCTTCACCTCGCCGCCCAGCACGCCGCCTTGGATGGCAGCGCCGATGGCCACGCACTCGTCCGGGTTGATGCCCTTGAAGGGCTCCTCGCCGGTGACCTTCTTCACCAGCTCCTGCACGGCGGGCACACGGGTGGAGCCGCCCACCAGGATCACCTTGTCGATCTGATCGTTGGACAGGCCCGCATCCTTCATGGCGATGTTCATGCAATCCCGGGTCTTATCGATCAGGTCGGAGATCAGCTCGTTGAACTTGGCCCGGCTGATGGTGATATCCAAATGCTTGGGGCCGGAAGCGTCCGCGGTGATAAAGGGCAGGTTTACATTGGTCTGGGCCATGGAAGAAAGCTCGATCTTCGCCTTTTCCGCCGCTTCCTTCAGCCGCTGCAGGGCCATCCGGTCCTTGGAAAGGTCGATGCCGCTGTCCTTCTTGAATTCCGCTACGATGTAGTCCATCAGCCGCTGGTCGAAGTCGTCGCCGCCCAGCCGGTTGTTGCCGTTGGTGGCCAGCACTTCGAATACGCCGTCGCCGATCTCCAGGATGGATACATCGAAGGTACCGCCGCCCAGGTCGTAAACCAGGATCTTTTGGTTGTTTTCCTTATCCATGCCGTAGGCAAGGGCTGCCGCCGTAGGCTCGTTGATGATCCGCAGCACCTCCAGGCCCGCGATCCGACCCGCATCCTTGGTGGCCTGCCGCTGGCTGTCGCTAAAGTAAGCGGGCACCGTAATGACCGCCTGGGTCACAGTCTCGCCCAGATAGGCTTCCGCGTCATGCTTGAGCTTTTGCAGGATCATGGCGCTGATCTCCTGGGGCGTATAATCCTTGCCGTCGATGTTCTTCTTATAGCTAGTGCCCATCTCCCGTTTGATGGAGCTGATGGTCTTATCCGGGTTGGTGATGGCCTGGCGCTTTGCCACCTGGCCTACCATACGTTCGTTATCCTTAAACGCCACCACAGAAGGGGTGGTACGCGCGCCTTCCGCATTAGGGATGACGACGGGTTCTCCGCCTTCCAATACGGCTACGCAAGAGTTCGTGGTTCCCAAATCAATACCGATGATCTTAGACATGATCTATATCCTCCTAAAACTTTTCAATCTATATGTATTATTGCGCGACCTTCACCATACTATGGCGAATGATCCGGTCGTTTACCTGATAGCCCTTCTGGAACACCGCCAGGATGGCGCCGGATTCCGCCCCCTCGGTGGCTTCCTGCATCACGGCCTCGTGAAGGTTGGGATCGAACATCCCCTCCGCCGGGACCTCCTTGAGCCCGCATTTGCCCAGGGTTTCTATCAGCTGCCGCTGTACCAGCCGCACGCCTTCCAGCCAATCGTTCTGTACGCCCTTGGCGCTTTCCATGGCCCGGTCGAAATTGTCCAATACGGGCAGCAACTCCTTGATGCAGCTGCGGACGCCCTCCTCCCGGCAATCCGTCATTACGGTGGCGTTGCGGCGGCGGAAGTTATCAAAATCCGCCTGGACCCGCTGGGCCAATGCCTTCATCTCATCCCGTTCCTTTTCCAGGCCGGCGATGTGATTCTTCACCTCCAGGAATTCCTCCCGCTTCAGCTGGATCACCTCCGGTAGGCTTCCCTCTTCCCCGGGCTTTTCTTCCTGGGGCAATGTCTCCTGCTGGGGCTGTTGGGCTTCTGGTTCGTTGGCCGGGATCTTCCCGGCTTCCTTTTCCTTATCTTGTTGGGCCGGGGCCTTCCCCGCCTCTTTTTCCTGTTTGCTCAAAGCTTATCGCTCCTCCTCCATCATATTGGTGAGCACATCGCTCATGCTTCTGCCGATGTGCCGCATCAACGCCAGTACCCTGGCGTAATCCATCCGCACCGGGCCGATCACCCCCAGCGTCCCCACTGCGGCGCCGCCTACCTTATAGGTGGCAGTGACTACGGAACAGTCCTGCATATCCTTATCCTGGTTTTCCCGGCCGATCTTAATGGAAAACTCCACGTCCGCCGCTTCGGAAAGGATCTTATAGAGGACATCCTTGGCTTCTATGGTAGCCAAGAAGTTCTTGGCCTTTGCCATATCGCTGTATTCCGGGTAGTTTAGGATATTGGTAGCCCCGGCCAGCTGGACCCCGCCGGGCCCCGCATCCAAGGTGCGGTGTAAAGCAGCCATGGTCTCGTTGAGGAAAGCCCGCTGGCTTTCCAGATCCGCCTGCAATTCCGGTATGCTTACCGTACTCACATCCTGCAACGGGCAGCCTTGCAGCCGGGCCGTCAGGATCCGGGAGATCCGTTCCAGCTGCTGATACCCCATACCCCGGGGAATGCTGATCAAGGTATCCCGGGTGACGCCCATATCCGTCACCACCACCGCCAGCGCCCGGCCTTCGGAAACCGGCACCAGCTGGATATGCTTGACCTTCACCGCCCGCAGGGCGGGCTTGAGGACCATGGAGGTGTATTTGCTCATGCTGGATAATACCCAGGCAGTTTGCCGTACCACCTCGTCCACCCCATCCAGGGTGTTGGAATAGCAGGTTTTGATGAACCGCTTTTCCGCCTCGGTCAGATCCGCCCGCTGCATGATGGAATTCACATACAGCCGGTATGCTTTTTCGCTGGGGATCCGGCCGGCGGAGGTATGGGGCTGTTCCAAATAGCCCATCTCTTCCAGGTCGCTCATCTCATTACGGATGGTGGCGGAGGAAAGGGAAATGTCCGGCAGCTTTGATATCGTTCTGGATCCTACCGGCGTAGCCGTCAGGATGTAATCATCGATGATGGCCTGCAGGATGCGCATCTTTCGCATATCCAGATCCATGCTTTCCCGCCTCCTTTTCGGGCTGTTAGCACTCTTTACATTTGAGTGCTAATCACTATGAATAAAAATAGCACCGAAGCCCCTTTCTGTCAAGGGAATCGGCGCCGTGCAATGTGAACAAACGGAAACATGAGGATGAAACATTCCCCGGGTCAAAAAAAGGGCTTTAATCCTCCATAAAATACAGCAGAGCGCTGTTTTCCATATCCAGTCCCGCCTCTGTCAGCCTCAGGGAATCCGGGCTGACACAGGCCCAATCCAGGGCCACCAGGGCTTCCACTGCCTCGGGATATACGCTGCATACATCCTGTCCAAACCGGGCCAGAAAGGCCGCCCGGTCCACACCCTTTAGCATGCGCAGGCCCAGCATCACGCATTCAAACATTTCTTCTTTTTGCGGGATCTTCTCCTGGGTTTCGATGGGCAGCGCCCCAGCCTTGAGGGCGGCGTAATAGGCGTCCAAGGCGGTTGCGTTGTTCCACCGCCGCCAGCCCCCCAGCGCCATGGCGGAGTGGGCGCCAAGGCCCAGCCCTAGATAGGCGCCGTTTTTCCAATAATTCAAATTGTGGCGGCATTGGAAAGTTGGCCTAGCATAGTTGGAGATCTCATAGCGGCGATAGCCCAGAGCCTCCAGGGCTGCCCGGCCCGCCTCCTGCATCTCCCACACCCGGTCCTCCTCCGGCAGGGCCACCGTCCCAGCCCTTACCTGGTCATACAGGGGAGTTTCCGGCTCCAGGATCAGGCTATAGGCGCTGATATGGGTAGGCGCCAGGGCCGCGACCTTTTGGATGGTATCCAAATAGTCTACCACATGCTGGCCAGGCAAACCGTACATCAGATCCACATTGATGTTGGTAAATCCCGCCTGCTGGGCCAGCAAAAACCCATCTAGGAAGTGCCGGAAGGTATGGATCCGGCCGATGGTTTGCAGCAGCCGGTCGTTGGCGCTTTGCAGGCCAAAGGACAGCCGGTTGACGCCGGCAGCGTGGTACGCCGCCAGCTTTTCCCCATCCACGGTGCCGGGGTTGCACTCCACGGTCACCTCCGCCCCTTCCCCCAGTGTAAATGCCCCGGCCAGCGCCTCCAGCAGCTTGGCCATGGCCTGGCCGGACAGCAAAGAGGGCGTGCCGCCCCCAATAAACAGGGTTTCATAGCGTTGGCCCGGGAATAGCCGGCCCGCCAAGCGGATCTCCTGGAGCAGGGCCTCCAGGTATTCTGCCGGGGGTTCCTGGCACGGGAACGACAGGAAGTCGCAATAGGCGCACTTCCTTACGCAAAAGGGGATATGCACATAGAGCCCAGCCATATCAATTGATCCGAAGCACGCTCATGAAGGCCTCGCTGGGCACGCTTACCGTGCCCACCTGGCGCATCCGCTTCTTTCCTTCCTTTTGTTTTTCCAGCAGCTTTTTCTTGCGGGTGATGTCGCCGCCATAGCATTTGGCCAGCACGTCCTTGCGCAGGGCCCGCACCGTCTCCCGGGCGATGATCTTGGAGCCGATGGCCGCCTGGATGGGCACCTCAAACTGCTGCCTGGGGATGACCTCCTGGAGCTTTTCCGCCACGGCCCGGCCCTTGGCATAGGCCCGGTCCTTATGGACGATGGTGGACAGGGCGTCGCACACATCCCCGTTGAGCAGGAAGTCCAGCTTCACCAGGTCGCTGCGGCGGTACTCCTTGAGCTCATAGTCGAAGGAGGCATAACCCCGGCTCCTGGATTTAAGCTGGTCGAAGAAATCGTAGATGATCTCGTTGAGGGGCAGCTCGTACTTAATATTGACCCGGGTCTCCTCCATATAGGTCATGTCGATGAACACCCCGCGCTTTTCCTGGCACAGCTCCATAATGGTGCCCACGTAATCCGAAGGGGTCATGATATGGGCCTCCACCATGGGCTCTTCCATATAGGCGATCTCCGCCGGCGGAGGCAGGTTGCTGGGGTTGTCGATGGAGAGTTTGGTGCCGTCCAGCTTGGTCACCTTATAGATGACGCTGGGGGCGGTGGTGACCAGATCCAGGTCGAATTCCCGCTCCAACCGCTCCTGGATGATCTCCATATGCAGCAGCCCCAGGAAGCCGCACCGGAACCCAAACCCCAGCGCCAGGGAGGTCTCCGGCTCGTAGGACAGGGAAGCGTCGTTGAGCACCAGCTTGTCCAGGGCGTCCTTGAGGTTTTCATAATCCGCCCCGTCCGCCGGATAGATGCCGCAGAATACCATGGGCTGCACCTGCTTATAGCCGGGCAGGGCTTCTTTGGCGGGGTTTGAAGCGTCGGTGATGGTATCGCCCACCTTGGTCTCCGCCACGCTTTTTATGGAGGCCGCCACATAGCCCACTTCCCCGGCCCCCAGGGAATCCGTGGGCCTGAGGGCAGGGGTAAACACCCCCACCTCCGTCACGTCGAATTCCCGGCCCGTGGCCATGGAGCGGATCCGCATCCCTGGCTTCACCCGGCCGTTTTTCACCCGCACATAGCTTAGGGCGCCTTTATAATTATCGTAAATGCTATCGAAGATCAGGGCCTGTAACGGAGCCTCCGCATCCCCCTGGGGCGGCGGGATCAGCTCCACGATCTGGCCTAAAACCTGCTCCACGTTCTGGCCGCTTTTGGCGGAGATCCGGGGGGCGTCCTCCGCCGGCAGGCCGATCACATCCTCGATCTCCTTCACCACGAAATCCGGCTGGGCGCTGGGCAGATCGATCTTATTGATCACCGGTACGATCTCCAGGTTGTTGTCCAGGGCCAGATATACGTTGGCCAGGGTCTGGGCCTCGATGCCCTGGGTGGCGTCCACCACCAGCACCGCCCCTTCGCAGGCGGCCAGCGCCCGGGACACCTCATAGGTGAAGTCCACGTGCCCTGGGGTGTCGATCAGGTTGAACATATAGGTATTGCCATCGGTGTGGGTATAAAACATCCGCACCGCCGTTGCTTTGATGGTGATGCCCCGCTCCCGCTCGATCTCCATGGTATCCAGGAGCTGGTCCTCCATATCCCGCAGGGCCACAGTGTCCGTGAGCTCCATCATCCGATCCGCCAGGGTGGATTTCCCGTGATCGATGTGGGCAATGATGCAAAAATTCCGAATATATTTTTGATCGTATGCCATGATCTCCTCCGCGCATGATGGTATTCCCGCCCCGATACCGCACTGGAACCGGTATAAATCCGCCGCCATTTTCCCCGGCGGCAGCCCAAGGAGGGATACAAAAGAATCCATAATGAATCATAGCGGAAACCGGGACAAATTGCAAGACTCGTGGTATGATGGAAATACAGACTTGATGGAACAGGAGGCGCGATTTAATGTTTTGTGATGATTTTCCCCGGCTGCGTAAGACCTTGGAACAGCGGGGCTATACCCCCCATTTTGCCGCTACGCCCCAAGAGGCCCGAGATACGGCCGTGGCGCTGATCCGCCAGGGAAAGAGCGTGGGCCTGGGCGGCTCCGTGACCCTCGCCGCCCTGGGCATGTACGAGGCCCTATGCGACGCAGGCCTGACCGTATACAGCCACGCGGTGACCCCTCAATCCCAGGATCCGGATATCTTTCAAAAGGAAAATTCGGCGGACTGGTACCTTGCTTCCTCCAACGCCATCACCCTGGACGGGATGCTGATCAACATCGACGGGGTGGGCAACCGGGTGGCCGGCATGTTTGCCGGGCCCAAGCAGGTATGCCTGATCATCGGCCGGAATAAGCTGGCCCAGGATCTTGTTGCAGGCTTGGACCGGGCCCGCAATGTGGCCGCGCCCCTGAACGCCCGGCGGCTCCACAAGCAGACCCCCTGCACCCTGGACGGCCGGTGTCACGATTGCAGCGCCCCCCAGCGGATATGCCGGGTGACCAGCATCATCGAATACAAACCCCTTTGGCTGGACGCCCTGCACTTGATCCTGGTGGACGCGGATCTAGGCTACTGATGTATTACGCCTATCTTTTACGCTGCGCCGACGATACCTTATACGCCGGCTATACCGACGACTTGTCCAAGCGGGTAGCCGTTCACAACCAGGGCAAAGGCGCCAAATATACCCGCAGCCGCTTGCCGGTATCCCTGGTATATTACCAGCCCTTCCCCACCCGCTCCGCCGCCATGGCGGGAGAATGCGCCCTGAAAAAATTATCCCGGGCTGAAAAGCTGGCCTTGATCCAAGCCTTTTCCCAGGGCAATTGACCTGATCTTCCCAAATATGAGCCGCCGGAGGCAATTTGCTTTGCCCCCGGCGCATTCCTTGTTAGCAGCCGCAGCTGCAACCGCAGGTATTGTTGCCAGTGTTTCCGCAGGTGCAGCCATTGTCACAGCCGCAGCCATTGCAGAAGAGGAGCAGCAGGATGATGATCCACCAGCAGTTGTTTCCACCGCAGCCATTGTCGCAGCCGCAGCCGTTGCCGCAGCCATTGTCGCAACCACAGCCGCAGATCAGGAGCAGCAGGATGATGATCCACCAGCAATTATTCCCGCAACCGTTACCGCAATTCCACATATGTTTGCCTCCTTGTTTGATAAGCGCACTGCGCTCTTGCTACGATATAGTACGCGAATCAGGCAGGATTTGTGCTTATTCTCGCATTTTTTTGCCGCTAAACCCAACATTTATAGATAAGGCTCCCTTGAAGTGGGTGTCAGGCTATGGTATGATAGGGAAAATATGCTGGAGAAATCCAGTTTCCAAAAGGAGCGAAGCATATGGCAAATTTTAGCATGGATAAGATCGTAGCCCTCTGCAAAAACCGTGGATTCATCTTCGCCGGTTCCGAGATCTACGGCGGCTTAGCCAATACGTGGGATTACGGTCCCCTGGGCGTGGAGTTCAAAAACAACGTCAAAAAAGCCTGGTGGCGTAAATTCGTGCAGGAAAGCCCCTACAATGTAGGGATGGATGCCGCTATCCTGATGAACCCTGAAACCTGGGTAGCCTCCGGCCATGTGGTGAACTTCAACGATCCGCTGATGGACTGCAAAAGCTGTAAAGCCCGCTTCCGGGCGGACAAGCTGATCGAGGACTATGCCAAAGCCCATGGCCTGGACGTACATCCCGATGGCTGGAGCCATGAGGAAATGGCAGACTACATTAAAGAGCAGGGCATCACCTGCCCCGAGTGCGGAAAAACCGACTTTACCGGCATCCGCAAATTCAACATGATGTTCAAGACCTTCCAGGGGGTCAATGAAGATACCGCCAGCCAGATCTATCTGCGGCCGGAGACCGCCCAGGGCATCTTCGTCAACTTCCGGAACGTGCAGCGCACCACCCGCAAGAAGATCCCCTTCGGCATCGCCCAGATCGGCAAATCCTTCCGCAACGAGATCACCCCCGGCAACTTCACCTTCCGCACCCGGGAGTTTGAGCAGATGGAACTGGAATTTTTCTGCGCCCCCGGCTCGGAGATGGATTGGTACGCCTACTGGAAGGACTTCTGCAAGAATTGGCTCCTATCCCTGGGCATGACCCCGGAGCACATGCGTATGCGGGAGCATGACCCTGCGGAGCTCTCCCACTACAGCAACGGCACTACGGATATCGAGTTCCTCTTCCCCTTTGGCTGGGGCGAATTGTGGGGCATTGCCAGCCGTACCGATTTCGACCTGAAGGCCCATGCCAACCACAGCGGCGCTTCCATGGATTATTTGGACCCCTTCACCAACGAGCGCTACATTCCTTACTGTGTGGAGCCCTCCCTGGGCGCGGACCGGGTAGCCTTGGCTTTCCTGTGCGACGCCTACGACGAGGAGACCCTGGAAAACGGCGATGTGCGCAACGTGCTGCGGCTGCATCCCGCCCTGGCTCCCTTCAAAGCCGCCGTGCTGCCCCTGCAAAAGAACAAGCTGGGGGAAAAGGCAAAGGAAGTCCACGCCCTGCTGGCCCGCCACTTCATGGTGGATTACGACGACGCCGGTCAGATCGGCAAGCGCTACCGCCGGGAAGATGAGATCGGTACGCCCCTGTGCATCACCATCGACTTCGACACCCTGGAGGATGAGACCGTCACCGTGCGGGACCGGGATACCATGGAGCAGATCCGTCTGCCCATCTGCCAGCTGGAAAGCTACATCCTGGAAAAGACGGATTTCTAAGCCCGTTTCATCCGCCCATAAAACGCCCCCATATTCCAAGAATATGGGGGCGTTTTTATCGCCGCACGGAAAAGCGCCTGCAACTGGGCCCATGCCCCAGGCCGTTTCCTTTTATTTGTTGGTGTCCCCATCCGCCGGCGGATCAGGTTGGCCCAAGCGCAGGATCTTTTCTAAAGGCTTTCCTTTGGCCAGCTCATCCACCAGCTTATCCAAGTACCGGATATCCTGCATAAGGGGCTCCTGGATCGCTTCCACCCGCATGCCGCAGATCGTCCCTTTGATATTCTTGCGGGCCGGGTTCATGGCGGGCGCTTGGGTAAAAAACGCACCATAGGCGATTTGGCTATCAGCCAGCTGGTGGATCGTTGCCTGGTCGTAGCCCGTAAGCCAGGCGATAACAGCATCTACCTCCGCCTGGCTTCGCCCCTTCCTCACCGCCTTGTTTACCAGCAGCGGATATATGTTTGAAAAGGGCATCTGAAATACCTTTTCCTGTTTCATCCCTGCGCTCCCTTCCCTTTCATGCCGGGCTACTCGGGCGGCAAGGGCTTCCTATTTGTCCTCCCGGCCCCAAAATGGCAAGCATGCGGGCGCCTTTGGGCGCTTCTCTGCCGGCGCCGGCACAAGCATTGCCTCCCCGCCTATGCTGGGAACCCGTCAAATCCATTTTATATTTTGATCTTCCCGTTATATTTTTTGCGCAGGATCCTAGCTGTCTGCGCGGCCAGCTCCTCCAGTTCATCCTCGTTCTGGCCTTCCAGCATAATGCGGATCAAAGGCTCCGTACCGCTGGCCCGCACCAAGATCCGACCGCTATTCCCTAAATGCTCTCCGATCTGCCGGATCTTTTCCTGCAATTCCTCGTCCTGCATAGCCTCAGCCTTACGGCTGTTCTCCACCAGCACGTTCACCAGGATCTGGGGATAAATGGGCACATCCCCCGCCAAGGCGGACATGCGCTTGCCGGAGGTCTTTAAGATGTTCAAAACCTGGATGGCGGTAAGCATCCCATCCCCGGTGGTGTTCTGATCCAAAAAGATCACATGGCCGGATTGTTCGCCCCCCAGGCTATAGCCGCCTTCCAGCATGCATTCCAGCACATATCGGTCTCCCACCGCAGTCTCCGCCACATGGATGCCGATGTTGCGCATATACTGTTTCAGGCCGATGTTGCTCATCACCGTCACCACCAGGGTATCCCCATGGAGGCTGCCTGCGTCATGCATGACCTTGGCGCACATGCCTAAGATCCGGTCCCCATCCACGATGTTGCCCCGTTCGTCCGTGGCGATGACCCGGTCCGCGTCCCCGTCAAAGGCAAAGCCCACGTCCGCCCCGCTTTCCGTCACCAGCTCTTGGAGCCGTTCCGGATGGGTGGAACCGCAGCCGTCATTGATATTGCTGCCGTCCGGCTCATCCGCCCGGGGGATCACATTGGCTCCCAATGCGGAAAATACTTCCGCCGCGATCCCCGAGGAGGCTCCGTTGGCGCAATCCAGCACCACCGTAATGCCGTCAAACCGGGTGGTGGCGGAGGAGATGAGAAATTCCTTATATTCCTCCCGCGCCCGCCGGGCATTGATGATATGGCCGACCTCCTCCCCCACCGGCCGCTGAAAGGCCGGAGCCTTGATCAGCCGTTCGATCTCATCCTCCAGGGCGTCGGATAGCTTGAAACCTTGGCCGTTGAACCATTTGACCCCGTTGTATTCCATGGGATTGTGGCTGGCGCTGACCATCACCGCTGCGTCCGCTTCATACAAACGCACCAAGTATGCCATGGCCGGCGTTGGGATGACCCCCACGTCGATCACATCCCCCCCCACAGAGCAGATGCCCGCCATCAGCGCCGCCGCCAACATATCGCCGGAGCGCCGGGTATCCCGGCCCACCAAAATGCGGGGATTGTGTACCTCGCTGGTAAGCACCTGGGCCCCTGCCATGCCGATCTGCATAGCCAATTCGCAGCTTAAATCCTCATTGGCGATCCCTCGGACGCCGTCCGTCCCAAACAATCTCGTTCCCATTTCCATCCTCCCACCCAATAATTTGTCATGGGGTTTTCTTCCCTATATATTATACGCTAGGCATCCCGCCTTTTGCAACGCGTTCCCCTGCGCGGCCTTCTCTGTCCGCCCCCAAGAAAAAAGGCCCGCCGTCCCTTTCCAGGGCGGCAAGCCTCGTCGCAGCCTTTCCCTTAATCCAGCGGCTCCACATCTACCACCAGATAGAAGTTATCCGTATACCGGATTCGGTATTGCCGGGCGTTTTCCTGGTTCCAGGCAATGCTTTGGTTTTCATGATACAAGGCGTCCTGATCCAGCGTAAAGTCCAAAAGGTTCGGCACATAAAACGACATCCATTCGCCTCCGGTATCCTCGCCGATACCCCCATAGCGGGTCACCGGTTCCGGCTGTCCCTGGCTGAATGGGCCGGGAAGCCGGGCCGGGCGAAGTTTGGGGCTAAACCAAACGGTGGCCTCCTGCAATTGACCATTTTGGATCTGGGCGATATCCGCCTGGGCCTGATTCAGCAATGTGGGCACCCCCTCCTGCCCAATCATAAACCAGCCTAAAAATACCGGGAATGCCAGGCAAACCACCATCAGGGAAATGGTTTTGCCGGTGCGCACCCCTTTCCAGGCCGCCACCGCCACTGCCGCCAACACCACCAGGAGCCCGATGCTCCATGCCAGGAGGATGTCCTTATACCAGCTTTCGTAGCCCATGAGCAGCGCTACAGGGGTTTGGGTCTGGGAAAAGCGCATGTTGCACAGGGCAGGGCTCACGGAATACCACAGCAGCAGCAGGGATACCACCAGGCCTAAAAAAGGAAGGGATGTAAATAAAATTTCCTTTTTGCTATGCTTTTTTTCCGTTTGTTGCGGCGCATGTTCCATAGAAGGTTCCGGCATAGGCTCTTCCTGGGGGAGAATATCCTGGGTGCGGAACAGCCGGTAAGCCTTATGGAAATGAAAGGTAGCCTGCACGGCCATGAATCCCGCCAAGATAAGCCACCAGCCTTGTATTCTGCCTGTGGAAAGCAAGCCGAAGATGGAATTTGCAAAGCCATACAGCAGCAACAAGCTGGCGCATACCCGGCTTCTTAGCAAATGTATCCCCAACCCGAGGCCAGCGATCAGCGCCATGTCGATGATCACGCTGTAGTTCTGCTGCAAAAGCCCCAACCCCAAGCTTACTCCTGCACAGATATAGGCGAAGATAGCCGCGCTTTTGATGTTGCTTTTGTCCTTCTTCGTTGCGTACTTCTTATAAAATTCCCGTTTTGATAAATACTCCATATCATCCCTCCATGCTAACATCCCGTCTGCTGTGCGGCAACGACAGCATCCCCTGGAGATGGGGCCGGGCCGTGCAAGCAGCCGCCGTTTCGGGATATGGCGACGGGTATCCCCTGCGGACAACCTTCTTTACAGGGTTGCGTCAAATACGATGCTATTTATGACGGCCTCTGTCCGGGATCCCATGCCGCGACCGACCCATCCAGCATTGCAGCGATAGGGCAGGAACCAACCCGGGCTTCTTGTATCCTCCCTGCCGGCCCGCCCATAGCTTCTCGCCCAATCCATGTCCGTGGCTTCGCTTTGGCCCCCAGGCTGGGCCAAAGAAGGACGACCAAGAAAAAGCCCCGGAACATATCGGTTCCGGGGCTTTGTATGCGTTTGGGAATAAAGTTAACGCTTGCTGAACTGGGGAGCGCGACGGGCAGCCTTGAGGCCGTACTGCGCTCGTTTTTGAGCCGTTTTTCCTTGGTATTTCGGGCTTTTCCGGACTTTTCGCTGTTCAGTTATCCTATGTGGTAACCACGGAAAATGGCTGTTTTTCAATCAGCAGCGTTCTGATGAAAAGCACCGTTTACTACACTGAACAACTCCTCTGGCTTATTATACTTGACCTTAGCATAGATGTCCATAGTTGTTTTGCTGTTTTCATGTCCTGCAAGATACTGAACCGTCTTGGGATCAACTCCGGCATAAAGCAGGTTCGTGATGTATGTGTGCCGGAGCTGGTGTGGGGTCACATCAAAATCCAGCGTATATTTGATTTTGGGTTGATTCCTCTGTGTCATGCCCAGCGTTGGTGTAACCGTGTACTTGATGCTCTGCCCATTCACATACTTATAGTAGTTGCGCGGCTTGGTAGACCGAACAACTACATACTGCCATACCCTTTGAAATTGCGATGCAGCTAACGGCTGTCCTTCGCTATCCGAAATCACATAGTCCGACTTTGATGCTGTTTTGGCTTCACGCAGGCAGTCCACCAAGCACTTGGGAATCGGAATATCCCTTTTAGCCGCCTTGGTCTTTAGAACAGTGGAAATCACGGGTCTGTTATGTTCCGTGCGCCATGCTCGCCTTACCGAGATATAGGGAGTAGACTCGTCCAGGAATACACAGTCCCATTGCAGCGCAAGGATTTCTTCCCGGCGCAGACCGGAATATAACCCAAGCATAATGAACAAGTAGGGAGGAAGCTCCCTGACCGTATCCAGAAGCACTTCTACCTGCTGATCTGTCAATGCCTCCCTCTTTTTCGCTGGCTTTCCGCCCTTTCCCGATATTCCTACACAGGGGTTATGCTCAAGTATCTGGCTGCGCTCTGCCGAGTAGAAAATACACTTGAGAAGCATATTTACTGTGCTGTATAACCCCTCCGATTTTTTTGACAGCGGTACAAGCGCCAGCCGAATATCATCTGCGGTCACTTCTTCCATATACATCTCACCCAAAGGCTTAATGATATAGTTCTTCATGTCAGCAGTATATCCTCTCAATGTAGAAGCAGATACCTTTGCCGACTGCATCAGCAGCCACTTCTGACAATACTCGGCCACTGTCGGATGCTGCCGACGAAAGATGATCTCCTCCACCTGTCGCCGCGCTTCTAATTGCTTCTCATATAATTCTTCGCAAGTAGCAGCATACAAACTCACCTGCTTGCCATCTGCGTCCATGATCCGGGTTCTGTAATACTGGATTCCTTTTTGCATAATGGTTCCGTACTGCGGAACCTCTGTTTTCATTTTCGCCATCTTTGACCTTCCTTTCCTGATAACGTGCAGTTTCCGTATCTACACTCTCTTTTTATCAGAAAGTACAGACTTAATCAAAGATACGGCCTATGTAAAGCAAAGAGCGAGACATCCTTGCCTCGCTCCTGCTTCGTTTTCGCGTTTGTTATTTTATGCTCACACTGAATCCCATTGCGAAAATGCGTTACCCATCGTTCTGACCAGCTCATCCGGCCTGTTGTATTTGACCTTTGCGTAAATGTCCATGGTAATTTTGCTGCTTTCATGGCCTGCCAGGTATTGCACCGTTTTGGGGTCTACCGACGAATGAATCAGATTCGTGATGTAGGTGTGTCGCAACTGATGCGGTGTTACTTCAAAGTCCAGGCTGTAAACAACATTACCGTTATGCGCCGCCTTTTCTCCAAGAACAGGTGTGACCGTATGCTTTACCCGCTTTCCATCCTCATATCGGTAGTAGGACCGTTCCTTGACTGTTCTGGTGACAACATACTGCCACAGCCGCTTAAACTGCGTATAGGACAGCGGATCGCCGTCCCGGTTCGGCACCACATACTCCGAAGTCGAATTTTCCTTTGTCTCTTTCAGGCACTCAGCCAAACAGGTCGGCAGTGGAATATTTCGCTCGGCAGCCTTCGTTTTTAATTCTTCCAGAATCACCGGCCTGTTGTTTTCTGTATGCCATGCTCTCCGCACTGTTAAATAAGGAAAGTTTCCATCAAGATAGACCGAATCCCATTTCAGGGCGAGGATTTCTTCCCGCCGCAAGCCTGCGTACAATCCAAGCATCACAAACACATAGGTTGGCAGTCCTTCCACCGCATCCAATAAGCGCTCGACCTGCTCGTCTGTCAGCGCCGCTTTATCTTTCTGCGGAACGCCGCCACCCTTTGTCGTTAGATAGATCGTCGGGTTATTATCTATAATCCGGCTTTCCTTTGCTGCACGGAAAATAGATTTATACAGGATCACGACCGACTTATATACCGATGCAGATTTTTTTGAAACAGAGACAAGTGCAAGCTGAATATCATCCAGGCTGACCTCTCCCATCCGCTTATCACCTAATTCCGCAATGATATGACGCCGTACCTTTGAGGTATAGTCCGTCAAAGTCGTGGTACGAACATGAACAGACTGCATCAACAGCCATTTCTCACAATACTCTGCAACCGTGGGTGTTTTTCGATGAAATGTGGCGTTCTCAATCTGCTCCAACGCAATCGTTTCCTTATTATAAAGTTCTTCGGGCGTTCTTGCATAAAGGGCAACGAGTTTTCCATCTGCATCTTTGATTCTTGTTCTGTAATACAGGACACCTTTTTTTATAACCGTTCCATATTCAGGAATTATCATTTTCCTTTTTGCCAATTCCGTCACCTCCTAAAATAATCTCCAGCGCTGTATCTTTGTTTTATCAGAGATCTTCAGTTCCAGCAAGGATACGGATTGGCTCATGCTCCGGCGTTCCGGGTCTTGCGGTAAGTCGCATTCTTTTCCATCGGTTTTGCCCGGTGGGTGCATTTTGCGATATACTCCTGAAGGCCCATATCAGTAAAATATACACAACCGTTCTGCACATACTGAACATAAGAAATCAAGCCGTTGTTACGGGCCGCATCCAAGGTCGCAATGCTGATTCCCAGGATTCTGGCAGCTTCTTTTCGTGTAATCAGTTTTTCCATAAATCATATTCCCTCCATTCCGTCAAGGTTGTCATCGTGCTTTCAAAATCACATGAATGCACTGGCAGCCGAAACTGCCAGCGCATGGTATCTAACTTTGAAAAGAAAACTGCATCTGGATGATGACCTGTTGTTGCTTACGGTAACCGGACGCAGCTCTCTTGAATTTGAAGTTCGCTTTCGCCACATTTGCCACGCATCCCTGACGATGGGGACATTCCCGGTCTCCGCTGGCGCGGATGTCATAACTCCGCAGCGTCGTTTTACTCGTGCGCCGCAGGGTTCCGCCTCAAGTCCGTGGGCGGGTGTGAACAAGTATCTTTAAGCCCCCATGGAGTCCTCGCGCTCGAAGTGCCACCTCCGGGTCTCAGGCTGGCGTTGATCGCTGGGAACAGCCTTGTTTATCACCTCCTTGGCTGTCCATCTTGGCGGCGCGCCTGATTCGCTCGTACATGGGTTATGTACCAGAAATGCCGTCTATTCAATTGTCAAAGTACCATCGAAGGGGAAAACTTGTCCTTCTATTAACACTGACAAAAGGGGCAAAAAACAGGCGCTTCAAATGAAACTTTATCAAAAAATTTTTGCCAACTGTTTCAGCCCACGCCGGATGCTGTCACGGACACGGCTCGGATCTACACCTTCGGCTCCGGCAATCTCATTTACGCTCATCCCCAGATAGTACCGAGCATAAATTCTTTTTGCCTGTTTCTCCGGCAAAGCCATCACGGCGGAGTAAATCTGCTCGCGCAGCTGCTTTTCCTCCAGAAGCATCTCCGGCGTCTCCAGCTTTCGCAGGACCGCATTTTCAATTCCATTCTCACAGTCCAGGGAGTACTGCGCCTTATAGCGATACATTTTTCGCTCATAGGCTGCTTCAGCTCGCTCGTCAGACTGAAACACCGCTTGTACTTCATCGGTTACTTCCAAAAAGGCATCGGTTTTATAAACATCGGGATACAGATCCCGAAGATTGACTTTCTTCATTATGTACCTCCATTTCGATTCACGGGTGATTAGCGGGTGAATCGAATGGAGGCGGGGAACGGCATCGAGGCCGTTTGGGGACATTCGGCAAAAAACGACAAGCAAAAGCGCCAGTCTCCCATTCCAGGAAACTGGCGCAACAAAAAAGATCATTATTATTCCGGTTTGCGCAGAACGATAATACCGACAGGTTGCCGAACTGCCCCGGAGGGGAAGCTACACTTTTTTTAGCAAGTGAAGATTATGAGAACTGTAAAAGGTTAAAACAAACAAAGCGGCATCCTCCTATATGCCGCTGTAAATAACCTTTCTGTCTACGCAGTATAAAGCGGCAGCTATTCAGCAAGCCGCGTTTTCATTGAACCATTACTCAATTAACAGCTGCTCGCCATTATTGAGAGCTATGGTATAGAACAGAAAGCAAGATTTACTTTAGATTTATACAAGATTTGCACAAGAAATACCTATACTTCGAATTTGTAGCCTATTCCTCGAATGCTTTTAATATGTTCTGATGCAGTTTCCGAACTTTTTAACTTTTTCCGTAAATTACTTATATGGCTTGAAATCGCATTGCGTGAATAAAACGAAAAATCATCATGCCAAACAGAATCCATTATCATTTCATAAGTATAGACTTGCCGTTGATTCATAATTAGCAGCGCAAGAATATCAAACTCTTTTTCGGTCAAATCAATGCATACCCCAGCTATCTCTACAGACCTGTACTCTAAGCAGAAAGACAAGTCTTTCACAGTGATGATTGTTAGCGGTCTTCTTTTATCTTTTGGTATTTTCAAACAATTTCTCATACTATTTTTCTCTGAAAACATTTCTACCATAGGATGATTATAGGTATGTAAATATTGAGCAGCACCAAAATGGACACATGCATACCGCTGTTCCTCCGAATATGAAGGTGGCACAACAATAATTGGTACCGCACGTTTTTGTCTCAAGATATCCAAATCGTCTTGTGGAATCACATCAGAGCAAATAGCTACGCATATATATTCTTTAAAAGACAGCATTGCGGCCGCTTGTTTAATATTATCAGCATAGTCAAATTCAATTTCAAATTCTTTCCATCGGCCAGCAGTAACCTCATATTCATTATAGGCGTATCCTACGCCCAATACATGCGGAACCATATGTTCACCTCCTACTACTTCTAGCAGACAGTTCAAAGCTGCCGAGCATAAGTTACCCGGCAGCTCTAAACAAAACTATATTTTTCTATGATGGAGAATGCTTTTTTGCGTATCTACAAATCCTCCGTCATCGATTATTTCCCCAGTAAATCAATGCCAGTGCGCCGGGACCGGTGTGTGCTCCGATGATAGGGCCAATATAAGCAATACAAATCTCAGAATCCGGGAATTGTTCCAACAACCTTTCTTTCAGCATATCTGCTGCTTCAGGGTCATCGGCATGACCTATCAGAATCGATTTACCAAGTTCAGGTTTCCAGCCCTGTTCCATTCGGGCAATCTGAGTGGTAACAGCCTTTTTTCTTCCACGAGGTTTTTCCACTGCTTGCAGCTTTCCTTCGCTGTCCACATGAAGCAACGGTTTGATCTGCAAAGCCGTTCCCATTGCGGCTGCGGCACCTGAAACCCGCCCGCCATGTTTCAAATGGGTAAAGGTATCAACCGTAAACCAATGACATACCTCTAATCGGTGTTCCATGACCCAAGAAGCCAATTCATCAATAGACAGTCCTTCCCTCTGCTTTTTCGCAGCTTCTCTGACTAAAAACCCTTCACCCACTGCGGCAGCAAGCGTATCAATGCAGATGATTCTTCTTTCCGGATATTCCTGCTGTAGTTCTTCAACCGCTAAAAACGCAGACTGATATGTACCTGACAGACCAGAGGAAAAACAGAGATACAGAATATCGGTTCCCTGTCGCAGACAGGGTTCAAAATGCTTAAAATAAATCGTTGGGTTGATTTGTGAGGTCGTTGCAAAATTCCCAGCTCTTTGCAAGCGGTAGAACTCCTTGGCTGTGATTCCTTCCGGGGAACCATATGAGTATTCTGTTCCGCCGATCTCAACATTCATAGGAATCATTTCAACAGATGGCAGACCTGCGGTTAACTCCGGTGCGAGATCTGAGGTGGCATCTGTGAAAATTTGATAGCCGTCCATCACTTCTTACACCCACTACAGCCCTGACAAGCAGCCCACAGCTCATCGGCCTTCGGCTTCCAGGTTTCTGCATAAAGTGTAGTCTTATCACACAGATGGTCAACACTTTCCGGGGACTGATACTCGGTAGAATGGGCACCGGATTTCTTTACCATGCTACGCAGACATTCAGGATTTTCCAGCATAGGACACGGCTGGAACATATTATCATTAAAGGGCTGACCGTCGTGATAGGCCATAAACAGCGGAGACTGATATGCTTCCAGCAGGGTCTTTTCACGGATGTTGGAGTCAGAGTAATGGATAAAAGCGCAAGGCTCAATGTCACCATTGGCATTGATATGCAGATAGTTGCGGCCACCAGCAATACAGCCGTTTACAAATTTCGCATCATTCTGAAAGTCAATTGTGAAAATAGGCTTTGTGCTACGGTATTCGCAGATGCGGTTATACATCTTTTCACGCTGGTCAGGAGACGGGAGCAGCTCCACAGCGGAATCGTTGCCCACAGGCATATAGTGGAAGAACCATGCGAACTTCGCACCGCACTCCACCAGATGATCGAAGAACTCATCCGAGCTGATGGAGTCGATGTTCTTGCTGGTATAGCACCCAGATACGCCGAAAGGCAGCTTCTTTTCTTTCAGAATCTTCATCGCCCGCATAGTAGCCTGATAAGTACCCTTGCCACGGCGGAAATCAGTAGCTTCCTCGAAGCCTTCAATGCTGATGGCCGGGTAGAAGTTCTTCACCCGCAGCATCTCATCGGCAAACTTCTCATCGATAAGGGTACCGTTGGTAAAGGCAGAGAATACGCAGTCAGGATGCGCTTCACACAGGCGGAGCAGATCGTTCTTGCGTACCATAGGTTCACCGCCGGTGTAGAGGAACATATAGGTTCCCAGTTCATTGGCCTGATTGATGATGTCATCCAGTTCCTCATAGCTCAGATTCAGCTTATTACCGTATTCTGCCGCCCAACAGCCGGTGCAATGAAGGTTGCAGGCGGAAGTGGGGTCCATCAGGATTGCCCAGGGGATATTGCAGCCGTACTTTTCACGATTAGCCACCTGCTTGCGGCTGCCTAAGAGAGATGCATTGACAATAAAATTGCGGAAGAACACTTTGCGGACTTCAGAATCAATGTCCGTCCAAAGGCTGTTGATCAGGCGCATCCAGTTGCTGTCAGGCTGCTCCATCACCTTACGGATTTGCTGGCGCTGTGTGAGATAGAGGTTATCCTTATCGAACTTATCCGCCCAATCTAACAACTTGGGGAATGCTTCCTGCGGATTGCTGTCAACATATTTCAGCACTTGATTGACGGCGAAAGCCTGTGCGCTGTCTTTAATAGAATTACTCATGGTTTTGTCTCCTTTTCTATCTTAAAAGCAAAAGTATTATCACAGATTTTAATTCTCGTTTTGTTGTTGCAGTTGGGGCATAATAGCCATTCGTTTTTTTTCATTCTTTGTTTTTCATCAGATAATAGAATATCTATGGACAATTACATTTACAACTCACGCAGTTTCCACCGCCTTGTAGAAACCATTACACACGCGCCCACAATGAGTACTGTTAAGACGATGTAGGAAAGATAGACGCCATTTAGTGCTACTTCATACACATCATAGTACCGCAGAGGGGTCAGATAATCCAAGAAACGATTCCCTGTGTACTCGGCAGTAAAGGCCAACACATAGGCGGCCAATACGAAAACCGTACCGGCGCGTACCGCGGCCTTATAAGATTTGAAAAGGCTGGCAAACAGCAGACCCAAGGCAAAAAAGAGAAGCTGGGTAAAGAACATTCCCATCGTTGTGGAAAGCACCGCTCCCGGCTGATCCAGACCGCCCAAAGGAAGAACGATCGTGAAATAATTGCACACGCCGCTGAACAGGGCGAACACCAGCAGGTTCACTGCTGAAACGATCACCTTCGCCAGAACAATGGTTTTCCGCTCCACAGGCTTTGTGAACAGGTATTCGGATGTTCCAAATTTCTTTTCCCTCGCCACACAGGACAGGCCCAGAGAGATTCCAA